>NZ_JBLBUE010000002.1:0-110585 GCF_047290655.1 Alteromonas sp. AMM-1
CATAAGCCGTTGTCACATAAGGCAGTTGCAATCGTGCAATTCTTACCAACTCTTCATCTTTGAGTGCTGATAGTCGGGCAGAGACTTGCTTAGTGCGTTTCTCTGCTGCCGTCATCTCAGTGGTTAATCCTTTGCCTCGTTATCCATTGGCTGCGCAGTACCATACTGCGTAGTGGTGTAGGTCTTCGTTAACAATTGATCGTTGGGAATACTCAAGCGCTTGCCTTCACTGTTTTCCACCAACGTATTCACCGTAGTAACCGCAACGATATAACCTGTAAAGCCATCAAATTCAATTTCGTCTCCCGGTTGTAACTGCTCCCGGGCATAAATACCTGACACAATACTGCTGGCAATGTCTTTGGTACCCAACCCCAGTGCCAGGGCCAGTGCTACACCAAGACTGGCGATTAACACCGTAAACACCACATTCAGAAGTGCGGTTTCCAGTTCCAGTTGCCCAATTACCAAAGAGAACGTAATAAACATTACCAGTAACTGCAATATCCGGCCTACCGCAGCACCGTATTCTACGCCAATGTTATTTAACGAGGTTTCTACCTGGGATTTGCCTGCTTTTGCAATGAACAAGCCCACTACGGTAATAAACAATGCACCTACCAACTTGGGTAAATACAGTACAAATTCATCCAATATCGCTGAGAACCGATCCAGGCCAAGGGTGTCCGCACCGGCCACCAGGATCACCAATACAAAAAACACATGTACCAGCTTGCCAACCAAATCAGATGGCAAGGTTTTTACGCCAATCGACTTTAATGCACTGGTTAGGGCGAGTTTGCGACACAAGCTATCGAAGCCCAGACGACTAATCAGTTTTGCCAACCAGCGCGTGGTGTATTTCGATACATAATATCCGCATACCACCACGAATAAGGTACCCAGGAAATTGGGTAGAAATCCTGCAATCTCGATCCAGAAGCGGGTAAGCGCCTGGCTGAACGACTCTGTCCATGCGTCTAAATTCATTCTGCTCCTCCAGTATGTTTATTATGTTTGTTATGTTGTTTTCTTGGCGGTAAAACGTGTTTTTGCATCTGCCGTCTGGCAGAATAAAGGGAAGCGCCAAAACCCAGAAAAACAACCCAAATCCAGCCTGTAAAGAGGCCGGCTACATCTTTTACAGCGGTAACCTTGTGCGATTTAGCCAGCACTTTACTCAAGGCGAGATCATGATTGGTCTCAGGCGAAGACGCCTGAAACAGGGCTTTTAGTTTCTCTTCATCCGTTGTCATTCTGGTTACTCATTTTATCAGGAAGGGCCGTTACCACACTTTACCGGTAAATGGCCTGTTCAGTAACAGGTATATTTCTGGTTAGACGCTACCGCGTTTCAATAAGTCACAAAATATGTGACTTTTTGTTTTTCAGACACGTCTATAAACCCAACTATATGAATATAGGAACAAATACACATGTCGGAGCCTCTCTCTAATTTAATTGGTGAAGTCATCCACTGCGCCGACTCCGAACAAAAGAGCGCCAACGTATCAGTGCTGCTGGCCCAGTCAGACGAATCGGAAACCGCATTACTGCTAGAGTCATTGCCTATCGATGACCGTTTAGCATTATGGGAAAACCTGCCGGTCAGCAAAAAGCTCGATGTACTCATTGAAATGCGTAGCGACCCTCGTGAGGTGCTTATTGAAGCTACCAGCAACGAAGAATGGGACAGCATATTCACCGATATCGACGCAGAAGACCTGCTGGAACTGGCAGACTCACTGTCTGGTGAGCTAACCGAGCGCGCTTATGCCGCGATGGATAAGGTGCAGCGCATGCACTTTGCCCAGGCCAATACCTACGAAGAAGAACAAATTGGACACTGGGTTACTCATGATTTCCTGGTGCTGCCGCTGAATGCAAAAGTGCGCGATGCGAACCGCTTGCTAAGACGTGAGATACCCCGTCACACCGACCTGATTTTCTTAGTCAATCGTTCGGGGCAGTTTTCCGAAGCCGTGGAAGTGGGCCAGATACATGCGCAACCAGAGCACATTCCTTTAGTAGACCTATCGCTGGATGACTTGCCAGTAGTAAGTGCTTCACAATCGTGTATTGAAGCCGCCATCGCCGTGCAAACGTCTGAATACGGTGCTCTGCCTGTGTTAGATGAACAGGCAAAGCTGGTTGGTCGGGTAGATGTCACCACAGCAGCAGAGCTAACCCACGAACACTACGAGCGACAGCTGATGGCCACTGCTGGTATGGACGAAGACGAAGACTTGTTTTCGCCGGTGCGAAAAAGCGCGAAGGGGCGGGCAATCTGGCTCGGTATTAACCTGCTAACCGCATTTCTGGCCAGTGCATTTATTGGTTTGTTTGAAGCCACATTGCAACAAGTGGTGGCACTTGCTGTGCTGATGCCGGTAGTTGCCAGTATGGGCGGCATTGCAGGGAGCCAAACGCTGACCCTGGTTATTCGTGGCTTGGCGCTCAATCAGGTGTCTGGCGCCAACATGCGGGCATTACTGGTTAAAGAGTTAAAGGTAGGCGGGCTCAATGGCGTGATTTGGGCCGTGATTATTGGCCTGGTAGCGATGATGTGGTTCCAACAGCCCTGGTTAGGTGCAGTGATTGGCATTGCGATTTTGGTGAACATAGTTGCCGCAGCATTATCCGGGGTACTGGTACCGGTTGTACTGGAAAAATTTAATATCGACCCGGCTTTATCTGGTTCGGTAATTTTAACAACCGTAACAGACATAGTAGGCTTTGTTGCCTTTTTGGGGTTGGGAACGGCGTTGCTGTTGTGAGGGATTTCCAGCAGATGTTTGCGTTAGTGGTTAGCCAGCAAAAAGTGCTCTGACACCAAAGCCAATACAAAAAGCCCCGAAAAACGGGGCTTTTTGTGTATTACACGCTGAATATTATTCGGCTTAGAACGGAATATCGTCGTCAAAGTCGAAATCAGGCTCTGCCATAGGAGGCGTTGACTGACCACCGCCTTGTGGGCGCTGCTGTGGCTGCTGATACCCGCCGCCCTGATTGCCCTGATTGCCGCCGTAGCCACCCTGGTTATTGCCATAACCCCCTTGCTGACCACCGCCTTGAGGACGCTGCTGATAACCGCCACTTTGGCCGCCTTGTCCACCCTGACCGCCCTGACTACCACCACCCAGCATTTGCATCTGGTCTACGATGATTTCAGTAGTGTAGCGATCCTGTCCTTGCTGATCCTGCCATTTACGGGTTTGCAATTTACCTTCAACGTAAATCTGCGAGCCTTTCTTCAGGTACTCACCGGCGATTTCGGCTAAACGGCGATACATCGTCAGACGGTGCCATTCAGTGCGCTCCTGGATCTGACCCTGCTGATCTTTCCAGCTTTCGCTGGTTGCGATGCTTAAATTGGCAACGGCGTTGCCGTTGGGCATGTAACGCACTTCCGGGTCGTTACCTAAATTACCGACCAGAATGACTTTGTTAACGCCTCGTGTTGCCATGGATGTCTCCTGTAAATCTGTTCTACGCTTTGAGCGTCTGTCGTGCTTAATTATGTTTAACGAAGCTTGCCAGTATAACCTATTTTTGCCAAGCGCTTTCCACTTTTCTTGCTGGGAATCACAACTCGCCCTTTTTACTCTGGTTGTGCTAAACAAAATGAAGTTTATCAGCATGCAAAGTGATTTAAACCTGAACCACAGTCCTGATACACCCACCACTTTCATCAAAATCGTTCACATTTGAACCACTCCACATAACTACAGGAAATCGTTTCACCATTTAAATATATGTAATATATGAGTATTTAAAAATATTTTGTAAATTACATCACTTTTTATGGAAAACGTTTTCCCTCCTATGTTATAAATATGTTATTGTTAGTGTGGCCGTTAACCTAAACATACGAATAATTAATAAACAGGTAACGACTGCATTTTTTGAAAAACGAGTCACTCTTGCCTTGGGAGTAAAATATGAAAACACCATTTAAACTGAGCCTTACCGCACTCGCATTAATTCAGGGATTAGGGTTGTCTGTGGCGCAAGCCCAGGAAGACACATCCGCGCAAGTACAGGAAGAAGAAACCGAAGTCATTACCGTTCGGGGTTTTGGCAGCACGCTTACTCGCTCCTTGCAACACAAGAAACTGGCAGACTCCACCGTTGAGATTATTTCAACGGATGATTTGGGCCAGTTGCCTGATGTAACCATTACCGATGCACTTGCCCGCTTACCCGGCGTAGCTGCCGATCGCGACCGCGGCAATCCAAGTATTCTGTCAATTCGCGGTCTGGGTCCACGCTTGAACCTGGCTACCATGAATGGCCGTGAAATCGTCAGTGGCGAGCCAAGCCGCAGCGTGCGCTATGAGCAATTTCCTGCAGAGCTGATTAGCTCAGTAGAAGTATACAAGAGCCCTATGGCCAACCAAACCGAAGGCGGTATTTCAGGTTTGGTAAACATGAATTTTGTTGAGCCTTTGTCGCGCGACGAAGGTCTGGTTACCATTAGTGCTCACGCTATGGATTACGTGTTGGGAGACGACATTCCCACCGCCGATGCCAGCGGCAAGCGCGGCAGCTTCAGCATTATTGAACCTATCTCCGACCGCTTTGGCTTTGCTTTTGGCGTAGCCTATCAGGATCAGCCATCTGTGCAGCGTGAAACGTCGTCTTACTCGTACAACAAATACGACTGGGACATGGGTGATGTAAACGAAAACGGTATTAAAGAAGCCGCGCCATGGGGCGGTAAATCTGCTACCAAAGGCGGCAACACCGAGCGTGTTGGCAGTATGGCTGTGATTCAGTGGTTACCTACCGATTCACTGCAAGTAAAATACAACCTGTTCTACTCTAAGTTCGACATCGAAGAGCGCGAAGATCAATTTTGGTTTGACGGCTGGGGCAACTGGCAGAATACCAGCGTATGGAACTACCAGAATTCTCAGTATGACACGCAAATTGAATCTACCGAAAACGGCGGCGAACAAATCACTTCTGGCGGTTTAATTTGGGCCAATCACTCAGCCAATAACGCCACCTGGTTCCAGCAAAACGAATTAGTCAGCACCGGGCTTAACCTGGAATGGCAGGGTGATGTGTGGCTGACCGCACTGGATGTAGGTTACTCAAACGCATCGATTGAATCGCGCTGGGTAAACGTAACCTCAACTTACAATGGCCCAACACCACTTGATGTTGGCTGGGATGTAAGCGGTGATCGCCTGGAGGTTGTCGCCAGTGAAGATATCGGCAACCCGGATTACTACACGCTGAATGGCATGACAGTTGACAACGACCGTATTCTCGACGACGAAATGCTGACCATCAAAGCAGACATGTCGCGCTTTGTAGACTGGGGCCATGCTACGCAGTTTAGTTTTGGTGTGCGTTGGTCTGATCGCGAAAAAGACAACGACGTAGTGACCTGGTGGCAGGGCGTAACCGACAGTTCGGTAAGCGGCTACGGCAGCAGCTACGCACTGGGCGGCGGCTTTGTATCGCCTGATCTTTACACAATCAATAACTGGCAATCTGTCGTAAATCAGGCGTTTGGAGGCATTGACAGCCGCAACGACTACGAACCACAAGCGCAGAACTTATTAAACTCGTGGAACGTGCAGGAAACCAACTCTGCGGCTTACGTTATGGTTAACCTGGACGGCGAACTGTTTGGTATTCCTTATACCGGTAACGCCGGTGTGCGCTATGTTCGCACAGAGTCTACGTCTGCCGGTTACCAAACCGAAGACGGCGTAACCATTGACCCAACGTCAGTAGATCACAGCTACAGCGAAATCCTGCCTTCACTTAACCTGCGTTTATCGGTAAGCGAAGACGCTCAGGTACGTGTTGGCCTGGCACGCACTATGTCTCGTCCGCCACTGGTAGAAATGCGCACCGGTTTCTGGCTGGATAACCAATCTCCAGTGAAAACAGCTTCGGGCGGTAACCCTAAACTGAACCCCTTTGTGGCTGATCAGATTGACTTAGGTTACGAGTACTTCTTTGCGGAAGACGCAGCACTGACATTCTCGTTGTTCTTTAAAGACCTGAAAACTCACGTGGGCAGCGCAACCGATACCATTACCTTTAACGGTGTTGAATATCAGTTCAGCGGTCCGGTGAACGGTGACGGCGGCCAAATCCGCGGTTTCGAAGTGTTATATCAGCAAGCGTTTACTATGTTGCCAGCGCCCTTTGACGGCCTGGGTATTTACTCAAACTACAGCTATACCGATAGCAACGTGACTGAGTTCGTACCGGAAGACAATCCACTGCCATTAGGTGGTTTGTCGAAGAACGTGGGTAGCCTCACGCTGTGGTACTACAAAGCCGGATTTGATGCCAAGGTATCCTACAACTACCGCAGCGCTTATACACGCGTAGGTAGCTGGGATCCAACGGAAATCACTACAACTCGCGGTGAAGCAACGGTTGATGCCAGTATCTCTTACGATGTTACCGACAACTTCAAAATCATGCTGCAGGGGCAAAACCTGACGAACGAAGTATCGCAAAGCTACTTCGATAACGACCCAAGCCGCATTGGTAGTTACATCGAATGGGGTAAGCGTTACCTGGTTGGTTTCCAATACGCTATGTAAGGAAAATCGCTGCCTGAGACCCACGGGCAGCGTGTTATGGCAGAATCTGACGTGTGTGCCAGATTCTGCCAGCTTTTATGCAATACCCATTCTGCCTTTTGATACAACGATTAGATAAACTGAGGTTACTTCGTGAACTATTTTGCTCGTACGGCATTGCTATTGAGCAATGTACTCTGGCTCAGCGCTTGCCAACCTAATCTGCCTTCAGACACCACTAAAACCAATAGCAGCGCGTCTGCGGTTGCGATAAGCCAAACGGAAAATTTTAACCTGCAATGGCAATTCACCAAAGCAGATGAAAACGGTCAGGCACCTGCCGATACGTGGCAAACCGTACAGCTTCCACACACCCCAAACCTTGAGCCCGAAGTGGTAAATAATCAGTGGCAAGGTATTGCATGGTATAAGAAAACCTTCGATGCGCCAGCCAACTGGCACAATAAAACCGTACTGGTGCGCTTCGAAGCCGCGATGAACGTGGCTACCGTGTGGTTGAACGACCAACCGCTTGGCGAGCACCTCGGTGGTTACCTGCCTTTCACACTGGACCTCACCCCTTACCTGCAGCCGGGTAGCAACACGCTAACCGTGAAACTGGACAATCAGGACAATCCCACTACGGGCCCGAAACCACTGGCATTACTGGATTTTAATACTTATGGCGGCTTGTATCGCGGCGTGAGTGTAATGGTGAAAGACCCGCTGCACATTACCGACGAGATCCTGGCCGATATCCCGGCAGGCGGCGGCATCTTCGTAACCTACCCACAGGTGAGTGAAGACGTATCTACCGTAAACATCAAAACCCACGTAGCTAACCAGACTGCAACCCAAGCTACCTTTACGCTGGTGCAAACACTGGAAAATAATGGGCAAACGCTTTCCCAGCAAACCCAATATTCGCTTGAACCCGGTCAGGCAGAACACATTGATCAGCAACTTACCGTTGAACACGCCAGGCTCTGGTCACCCGCTCACCCTAACCTGTATACCCTGACTACCGAGCTGCGCCGCAACAATGAATTGGTTGAACGCCAGCAGCGCAAAATCGGCATTCGCGAATTTGCCTTTAATGAACACCACGAACTGCTGATCAACGGTGAAAAAACCTTTCTGCGCGGCGTTAACCGTCATCAGGAATACCCTTTTGTAGGTTATGCCATTTCTCCGCAGGCCGATTACCGCGACGCGGTAAAAATTAAATCAGCCGGATTTGACTATGTGCGCCTGTCTCACTATCCGCACTCACCCGCTTTTATGCAAGCGGCAGATGAACTGGGTTTAGTGTTACTCAACGCCGTGCTAGGCTGGCAGTTTTATAATGCCGATCCGGCCTTCGAAGCGCATATTATCGACAGCTGCGCCGACCTCATACGCCGAGACCGCAATCACGCCAGCGTGATCGCCTGGGAATGCTCGTTAAACGAGTCGGATATGCCAGACGAGTTCATTGCAACACTGCACAACACGGTTAAAACCGAATACCCTGGTGCGTTTTCTGCCGGTTGGGAAAAGGGTTACGACATCTTCGTGCAGGCCCGCCAACACCGTTTGCAGCACTTCAGCACGCCAAACCAGCCATACATTGTGTCTGAATACGGTGACTGGGAATACTATGCGCAGAACGCCGGTTTGAACCAGGATGCCTGGGAAGGCCTGAAGGAAGAAGAGCGTACCAGTCGTCAGTTGCTCAACAGCGGTGAACAACGATTATTACAACAGGCGTTGAACCTGCAGGAAGCACACAACGATAACTTTACCGTACCCGCCTTTGCAGACGGCTACTGGGTAATGTTTGACTACAACCGCGGCTACGCTGACGACATTGAGTCATCAGGTATCATGAGTCTGTATCGTCAGCCCAAGTACAGTTATTACTTGTTCCAGAGCCAACGCTCGCCCGAAGAAGTCGATACTCGCTACACCAGCGGGCCCATGGTATTCATTGCCAGCGACTGGCAAGCTGATTCCAGCCCAACTGTGCGGGTATTCTCTAACGCCGAACAGGTTAAGCTGTATCTGAACGACACCCTGATTGCACAACAGAAGCCGGATATCGACGCACTTAGTTCACACCTGGCGCATCCACCGTTTACTTTTAAGCTGACTGGGTTTGAAGCGGGTACGTTGCGCGCAGAAGCGCTCATCGATAACCAGGTTGTTGCTACTCACAGAGTTACTACGGCGTCAGCCCCCACCCAAATCGCCTTGCGTATTGATGAAAGCGGTATGCCGGTTCAAGCAGGCGTGAAAGACGTGGTATTCGTGTACGCTCAATTGTTAGACGCCAATGGCAACCCGGCTTTCGTCAACAACATCGAACTTTCAGCCAGCAGTACTGGCGACATTACCATATTAAATCAAAGCCCTATTGCGACTGCCCGTGGTGAAGCTGCACTTTTAGTTGAAGCAGGTAAACAGTTAAGCGGCGCAACCATCACCGTTTCTGGCCCGGGACTCGCCGCGGCCACTTTCACGTTTTAACGATTCAGGAGCAATCTAAGGCATGCAAATTCTGGTCACTGGTGGTGCGGGCTATATCGGCACGCACACCTGTGTGGCCCTGCTTAACGCAGGCCACCAGGTCGTCGTTATCGACAATTTTAGCAATAGTCACCCACAGGCACTCAAACGCGTAGAAGCCATTACCGGCCAGTCTATTACCTGCTTCGAAGGCGATGTGGGCGACAAAGCACTGCTACAACGCGTGTTCAGCCAATATGACTTCGATGGCGTAATTCACTTCGCAGGATCCAAGGCGGTAGGTGAATCCGTTGAAAAACCACTGATGTACTACCGCAACAATGTGACTGCCAGTCAAACCTTGATTGAATGCATGCTGGAAGCCGACGTACAGGCGCTGGTATTCAGTTCTTCGGCAACGGTATACGGCGACCCGCATACGGTGCCAATTGACGAGTCGTTCCCATTAGCGCCAACCAACCCATATGGACGTAGTAAGTACATAGTTGAACTGGTGATGCAGGATACCTGTGTGGCCTTTGAGCGTTTCAGTGCCATTATTTTGCGTTACTTTAACCCCGTTGGCGCGCATCCGAGTGGCCTGATTGGGGAAGATTCCAATGGCATTCCGAACAACCTGATGCCCTTTATCGCTCAAGTAGCCTGCGGCAAACGCGAACAGTTATCGGTGTTCGGTAATGACTACCCAACCAGCGACGGCACCGGAGTACGTGATTACATTCACGTGTGTGACCTCGCGGAAGGGCACGTTGCAGCGCTGGAACAATTGGCTGCAAATCCAGGCTCGCATATCATTAACCTGGGCACCGGACAGGGTGTATCAGTGTTGGAAATGGTAAAGGCCTATGAGGCCGCCAGTGAGCGCGCTGTGCCCTACAAATTTGCCCCGCGTCGCCCAGGTGACGTCGCAAAATGCTATGCTAATGCCAATCGCGCCAAATCGTTACTGGGGTGGCAGGCCACACGGGAATTAACTGATATGGTGGCCTCAAGCTGGCACTGGCAATCAAACAACCCTAATGGCTACAAGGGTGACAAGGAGTAATACAATGTCGCTATCACGTCCACTTCTTCGCTACGCATTGCCGTTTCTGTGTGCAGTGCTGTTATCAGTTGCTCTGAATGCCGATGCGCGTGACGTTGTGGTTGAAAACGGCGAAATGCGCTGGCAGGACACTGGCGAACCTGTCGCCCTGTTTGGTGTGAATTACAGCGCACCGTTTGCCTACGGCTATCGCGCCATCAAGCGCCTTGGTATCGATCACAAAGCCGCTATCGACATGGATGTGGATCACATTGCTCGCCTGAGACTCGATGCCTACCGCATTCACGTGTGGGACAAAGTCATCAGCGATAAACAAGGCAACTTGCTGAACAATCACAATCTTGAGCTATTTGATTATCTGATCATGCGTTTACAAGAACGCGGCATAAAAGCCGTTATCACGCCGATTGCGTGGTGGGGCTCAGGTTATCCGGAGCCCGATCCGGCAGAACCTGGTTTTGCGGTTGGCTTCGGTAAGTCAGACATGAATGAAAAAGAACACTTAATTGCCGCTCAGGAACGCTATCTTAAGCAGTTTTTGCAGCACAAAAACCGCTATACCAATCGGTTAATTGGTACCGACCCAGATATCATTGCATTTGAACTGTTTAACGAACCCAAGCACCCTCAGCCTTCTGAGGACGCAAAGGCTTACGTTAACCGGTTAATCAACGCGGTACGTGCCGCGGGTGTAACCAAGCCATTGTTCTACAACATTGCCGAACAGGGCAACAATCAGCAATTTGCACAGGCCTTGTGTAACAGCAATATCGACGGCATTGCTTATCAGTGGTATCCCACAGGCTTACTGAAATACAGCGCGATGAATACCAATATGCTGCCCGCGGTTTCACGCTATACCGATCCATTTGCAGGCATTGAAGCCTGTGCTCCGAAAGCGCGAATGGTGTACGAATTTGACGCCGCCGACGTGGCGCATACGGTCATGTACCCCGCGATGGCGCGCAGCTTCAAACAAGCGGGCTTTCAGTGGGCCACGCAATTTGCTTACGATCCTGCGGTGATTGCCGACACCAACTCCGACTACAACACGCACTTTTTAAACCTGCTGTACACACCGGGTAAGGCGATAAGCCTGATGATTGCAGGCGAGGAATTTCGTGCACTGCCGGTTGATTACCAGGCTGCAGACTACCCGGCGAACAACCAGTTTGGCCATACGCAACTCAGCTACACCGACAACCTCGCCGTTTTCGACGATGGCAAGCAGTCCTATTACACCAACAGTACGAATACCAAACCCAAACAAGTAAGTACATTGGAACATATCGCCGGTGTTGGCAGCTCGCCGCTGGTGAATTACACCGGTAGTGGTGCGTATTTTCTGGACCGGCTGGACAATGGCGACTGGCGATTAGAGGTCTTTCCCGATGTGATCAACTTACAGGATGCGTATCAGTCCTCGAGTTTGCAACGCGAGGTAGGCCGGTTATACGTGCAGCATCGTGATATTCAGATTAACTTGCCAGACCTCGGTAGCCGCTATACAGCGGTTCGTATTGGTGGGACTGAAGCACAGCCCGCCCAACAAACCGTTCAGGCGAAAAGCGGACGCATTTCCGTGCAGCCCGGTATCTATGTGCTATCTGAAAAATCCAGCGTAAAGCCTATCGCAGACATCGATAATCGCTACTATTTACCCGCTATCCAAACTGCAGAGCCGGTGTTAATTCATCAGGCTGTGCGGCAGCATACATTGGGCGATACGTTAATGTTCCGCGTTAAAGTTGAGGGCATCAGTAGTAGTGCACAGGTTAACCTGTTAGTGAAATATCAGGGTTACAACGAATACATTGCTATGGCCATGTCATCTAACGGACAAGGCATATTTGAAACATCACTGCCCAAGGACGAAGCCTGGCAGCATCCGGGTAAGCTTGAATATGTCTTTACGGTAAACGACAGCGGACAAACCACAACGTTTCCGGGCAAAGTAGCAGGCAATCCACAGGACTGGGACCATGTAACAGCGGGTCAGTACCACACGGTGTTAATGCCGAAGCACTCACCCATTGTCGTGTTTGATCCGGCATTTGATCGCAGTGCGATAATAACCCCGCAACAAGCCATTGCCTGGCCAGCATCATCTGCTTCGGCAGAGGGTGAAAGTGTGTTGTTGGAGGTGTTTGAACCTCATCCTATGATGGGCGGCTCATTGCTACGCACAGAACTCCCCAAAAACCTGAGTCTGGCAACCCGTAATGTAACGGGCTACAACGCAATCGCATTGAGGGTTAGAGCAACGACACACAAAGACGTGTTATCGCTGGGCATCATTGCCAATGATGGCCTTGCGTATGGCGCCAGTGTTGCCATTACCGATGAATGGCAAACGTTGGTTATTCCGTTGAATGAATTAAAGCCGGTTGAAACAGTAATGCCGCGGGCTTACCCCATGTTTATGCCTGTTACTTTACCCGTGAATAATAAAGTAAGTGCGTTGGATTTAACTCAGTTATCGGGATTACAGCTTCAGTTACCAGCATCCCGTTCAAATCATCACGAACATCGCCGGGGCATTGAACTCGGTGAAATAGCCCTTGTGGCATTGAGCGAATAGAAAAAGCGAAGGGGGTCTTTACCCCCTTCACAATCTGCACAATCTAATCAATCCCCCTAAAATCCAGCTTTCCGGATTCCATATCACTGTATAGCCACCCCACGTTATTTAATAAATGTAAAAAGACTTTACTCACGTGATTAAGCACTAACAAAAACTGTCCATATTTTATACAGATCAAATTTTACACTACTCGTATTCCACAGTTATCCACTGATTTAATTAGATAATTTATTTTGGTTCATTTTTTGCTCAGGAAGTGAATGGACCAAAAGGTGTTCGAGTCCAATACGTCGTGTTCGTGAAATGGCAATGCGTATTTAATTACACGACTCAAATACAAAAAGTGATATTTAAAAGGAAAGTTAAATGAAAAAATTTACGCAATCAAAGCTACTTAACACGATTGCCGCCCTGACTTTACTGGCAGTTTCTGGCGCTGCCAACGCAGCAATTATCGTATTAGATTTTGAAGGTATTGGAAACCAGGCTGCCATTAACGACTTTTATAATGGCGGTACCGATAGCATGGGTAACTCGGGCACGAATTACGGTATTGCTTTTGGTAGTAATTCATTGGGTATTACTGACGCAGACGCAGGCGGTACCGGTAACATAGCCAATGAACCTTCCGGTGATGCCGTTATGTTTTTCTTAACCGGTACAGCAATACTCAACTACAACACAGGTTTTACGGACGGATTTTCATTTTTCTATTCTTCAGCAACAACAGCGTCTGTATTTGTTTATGACGGTTTGAATGCGACAGGCAATCTGCTGGCAACCCTCAATCTTAACGCTCAGTTTTCTGACAATTGTTCAGGGGACCCGAATGGTGGTTTCTGTAACTGGACTGCTGTAGGTGCTGGTTTCGCGGGTACCGCTTATTCGATTGACTTTGGCGGTACGGTAAACCAAATTGCCTACGATGATATTACTTTTGGTTCTGCAACCGCAGGTGGAGATAATACCGGCACAGTTCCAGCACCAGCAGGTCTGGCTTTGATAGGTCTTGGCCTGGCATTAATTGGCAAGAAACGTAGAGTTGCGATAAACGCATAATACTGTGTATGTTAAGGTGGCCACTTATCGATAATGGCAATTACTTAACCCAGAAGCCCGGCTTAGTTTCCGGGCTTTTTTATTCCCGGATGTCCAATATAAATACATGTATAGGAGTATAATATGCGTTCAACACAAGCAATTTCCTCCATTTTGCGTACAAAGAAAGTAAGTGCTATTTATACGCTTTAAACACAGCGTGATGCATATTTTCAGGA
This sequence comes from Alteromonas sp. AMM-1, assembly GCF_047290655.1. Lineage (NCBI taxonomy): Bacteria > Pseudomonadati > Pseudomonadota > Gammaproteobacteria > Alteromonadales > Alteromonadaceae > Alteromonas > Alteromonas sp. AMM-1. Next base: position 13,972 of record NZ_JBLBUE010000002.1, read on the forward strand.
TGTCCACGCTGTCCATAAGCGAAGTTGGCTATAAGCTCTACTCTACTAAACCCCGCATCCTCAATCATTGCTCTTAGGGCTGACAAGCTAAAACTCCACCAGGTAACATCGTTGTGCCCGCCATGGTACTGTATGTACTTTCTGCTGCCCATTACATCCAGGCCAGGATCATAAACATCCGAAATAATGGCGTACTCGGAACAGACTTTCGCAATGTTTTGCAGTGCTTTAACAGGATTATTCAAATGAATCAGAAAATCCCCGGAATGCACTACATCGAACATACCGAATGTCTCTGGTGACAGGTCGTACACATTACATATCACCCTCTCCACACTGGAATGGTAGGCCGCTTTGGCAATCGCAAAACCACGCCCAAATTTAATGCTGAGCTCTTCTTCAGTTGCCTTTGCCATTCTGGATGGTAAATAGTCGCAATCTGCGGGTCCTTCAACATCCAGTGCTAACACCTCACGAGCGCCACGCCTTTCGAATTCAAACGCCCAGAAACCGTCGAACGTTGCTACATCCAACACCCGCTTACCGTCAAGGCGTTCAGGCAGGCAGTAACGCGCTAATATAGGATTTTGATCGAATTGCCCGGGCGTACTTAGCCCGTCTTTAAAATGCAGTGTGTGATACCAGTAAGTACTGTTTATGTGCTCTTCAAGGGATCCCTGGTTCATTAACACAGGCTTAGAAGACGACTTTCCAACATCAGCAGCGTGTTTATCAACCATTTGTTTACGGCGCTTGCGCTGAATCGAGGCAGTGAGTTTTTTCCAAAGCGCGCCATCATAGGAAAAGCTGAAACCGGCACCGTATTTGTCGGCAGTAACACCCAGCGTAATGCCTAAAAAGCTGACTTTCCTGAATGGCATAGCAATCGCAACTCCGGCGAACAGTGATGAGGAAAATAGTAAAGCCATCGACATATCTTTACAACCAATTGTATAGGCTCTTAAACGACAGAAGAGACCTGGATAGTTTCTTCTGTGCCTTATAGTCGATGTACCAAATCAAAATCCGTTATTTGAGGCTTTCAGCAAAGAATGCCGCTAGCTCATTAAAAAGAATCTTGTCTAATTGACCGTGTAAAATGAACATTAAAACGACAAAGCCAAACACACTGCCGTTGCGAATAACCTACAAACGGAATGTCTCTGGATGAATTAAGCCGGTGGTACGAAGGATGCAGATCCCACTAAAACAGTATTCAAATGTCGCCGTGCACTTCGGTAATCGGCAAAGAAAATATCAGGGGTATGTTCAAGTCCGGCCTTTGAACGCATCGCATTTACCTGATGGCGAGCTATGGGTGAGCGCATAACGTAGGCTTCTGCTCTGCAGCCGCGATTAGCACAAGCCAGGAAGGATTCGGTTAATATTGCCAGCGCATCCGTAGTGGCAGCTTCGAAACTGTTGGAAATACTCATGTATGCCCAGGGCTGGCTCTCGAGTACGGAAACAAAATCAATAACGTCTCGCTTAAAATACTTCGCTAAGCGCACGCCACAAGGACCTTCAAACTGAGACACAAGGATATTGCCAATAATACGCAGCTTCACACTGCCGTATTTGTCGGAGTGAAATGAATCGTACAACTTCACTGCTGACGCTGTAGTCACTCACGTCTCCATGGATTGGGTAAAAAATTGCACATTGCGCATATAAGCACATCGCCACCGTCTTTGGTTATAGCGTTTCTTGTTCAACTATTCAACCGATTCTGCTCTTTCTAATCACAATGTATAACTATTGCACACAGTCAGAATAACCGGCGAGATATGCGAGACATCACGCGTTTCAATTGGTCCGCCTGGCACCAACACAGAAAGTGCAATTCCGGATAAACACAGTAATGCTGATAATGTCTTATACATTATTTCCTGCTCATTTCACAAAATGAGGCATGCCAAAGAAGAGGTGAATAGCGGGTAAAAAAAAGCCCCTGCAAGAGGGGCTGATGTATTATTAGTTTAGCGGTTTACCACCAAATGATGTAAAACGCGGCCACTACAATGGTGAGCGCCAGTGACGCCAGGTTGAAACCAGAAGTGGTTTTAAAGTCGATGTCTTTCAGTTCAACAGCATTGGCATGGTCGCCTTTACTTTCAATAAGGCTCACAATCACAGCCAGGCCAACACACAGCAGGAATACGATGCCAACACGGTCCATAAATGGCAGTTCAGGCAATAGTAGTTTGAAGCTCAGACTGAATACTGCTGAGCCAATTGCTGCTACCAGACCACCATTCGCCGTGGTTTTCTTCCAGCACATACCCAGCGCAAACAGAGCCACCATACCCGGCGTGAAGAATCCCGTGAATTCCTGAAAATACTGGAATGCCTGATCGAACTGCCCCAATAAGGGTTTCGCTGCCACCATGGCGATTAACAACGCGACCAGACTCACGATGCGGCCTACTTTTACATAGTGCTGCTGCGATTTACCTGGGTTGCGATCTTTATAAATGTCCATGGTGAAAATAGTTGATACGCTGTTTGTCATCGACGCCAGCGACGACACAATCGCCGCTACCAGCGCAGCAAAGATAATGCCCTTAAGGCCAACAGGCATCAGGGTCATCAACGATGGGTAGGCCTGGTCCGCTTTTTCCAAATCAGGCACCAGTAATACGGCGGCGATACCGGGCAGCACTACAATTAACGGCATCAGTACTTTCAGGAAGGCTGCAAACACGATCCCTTTTTGTGCTTCGTGCACACTTTTCGCGGCCAGTGTGCGCTGAATAATGTACTGGTTGAAACCCCAGTAAGACAGGTTCATGATCCACAGACCACCAATGAGTACCGACAATCCTGGCAGGTCCATATAATGCGGGTTGTCCTCGCTGAGGATCATGTCGAATTTACCAGGAAGCTGTTCGGTTACAATATTGAAACCAGCCATCACGCCCTGTCCGTCGCCAATCAGATTTAATGCGGTATAAGACAGGAATAAACCGCCTGCCACCAACAGCACAACCTGAATAATATCGGTCATCGCAACGGCTTTAAGACCACCGTACAGCGAATAGGCTAACGAGAAAAGCCCCAGGAAAATCATGCCGTACATCAAATCAATCCCGGCCATGGTATTAATAGCCAGAGCACCTAACCACAATACCGCAGTCAGGTTTACAAATACGTAAACACCCAGCCAGAATACCGCCATTACCATGCGAACCCGGTGGTCGTAGCGCTGCTCAAGGAACTGTGGCATGGTGTAAATTTTGTGTTTAAGGAAAATAGGCAGGAAGTACTTACCTACAATGATTAAGGTAATAGCGGCCATCCACTCATAAGAAGCAATCGCCAGACCCACCATGTAACCTGAACCCGACATACCAATAATCTGCTCAGCAGATATGTTAGCCGCTATCAGTGATGCACCGATGGCCCACCAAGGTAAACTCGAACCTGCGAGGAAGTAATCATTGGTGTCTTTTTCATGTCCTTTCTCTTCACGTGATACCCACCAGGCAATCCCAATCAGGCCAACCACGTAAACGACAAAGAGCGCTATATCCAGCGTTGCTATGTTCATACTATTTTCCATACACTTTTTGTTGTTTTAATACTACATTTCGGGCAGCTAAGAGGCGTTTTTAAACAAAAGCCCCTTGCTCAGCCGTACAAATGTAAATCGTTTGTTTCAATTGTGTGTGGGCATGATACTTTGCTTCCACCAGTTTAGTCACCTTTTCGGTGAGATTTTTTGGTAATAAAGCAACAACACAACCGCCAAAGCCGCCGCCGGTCATACGCACACCGCCTTGGCTGCCAATTGCTTCACCGACAATCTCTACCAGATAATCAATTGGAGGTACCGTAATTTCAAAGTCGTCACGCATTGATACATGAGACTGCCCCATCAGGGCACTTACGGTTGCTATGTCGTTTTGCTTTAACGCTGCAAACATGGCAACCGTGCGTTCGTTCTCGGTAATAATGTGTCGGGCACGGCGAAACTCTTCATCACTCATATTCCCCTGATGCTCAGCCAGTAAGGCCAGGTCCGCTTCGCGTAAACTCGCCACACCCATTGCTTTTGCTGCACCTTCACACTGCTGGCGACGCAGGTTGTATTCACTGTCTACCAGCCCACGTTTTACGTTTGAATTGATGATCATAATGGCAAAATCATCTGGCAGACTTATATATTGACGAGACAGGTCCCTACAATCCAGTAACATGGCCTGATCTTTTTTGCCCATAGCAGAAATAAGCTGGTCCATAATACCGCAGGAACACCCAACAAAGTTGTTCTCTGCACGCTGACCAATCAGTGCCGCATTCACACCATCCAGATCTAGTTGATACAGCGCGTTAAACGCACTCGCAATGGCCACTTCAAAAGAAGCGGAAGAACTTAGCCCCGCTCCTTGCGGAACGTTACCGGTAATGACCAGGTTGGCGCCCTGTAATTGTGGATATACCAGCAACAATTCTTTGCATACGCCGCGTACATAGTTTGACCATCCCGGGTAATCTACATGCTCAATGTCGTCCAATGAAAACTCACATTTTGCGTAATCGTAGTCAACCGCAACAACACTCACTTTGCGATCGTCCCGGGCAGAACCCAGGATTCTGGTGCCGAAGTTAATTGCCGCGGGAAAAACAAAACCCTGGTTGTAATCCGTGTGCTCGCCAATCAGGTTTACCCTGCCTGGAGCATGTACATCTGCGGTTGGATTGTGTTGATAGAATTCTTCAAATACCGCCAATAATGCGTTGTCTTTCGCCATCTTATTTATTCTCTTTGTAATGCACACTGGATAATGCGCGCAGGCGATCAGCAGCCTGCTCTGGCGTAATATCACGTTGCGCTTCAGCCATCATTTCGTATCCCACCATAAATTTGCGTACGCTTGCTGAGCGCAGCAACGGTGGAAAGAAATGGGCGTGCAATCCCCAATCCGGGCGGAGTTCGCCACTGAAAGGCTGGCTATGCCATCCCATCGAATAAGGAAATGAAGTGTTGAACAAGTTGTCGTACTTTGTGGTGATCACGCCAACAATGTTGGCCAGCGATACCGCTTGCTCTGTTGTGATGTCAGCCAATGAGGACACAGCAAAGCGCGGCAGCAACAGGGTTTCAAATGGCCAGGCGGCCCAGTAAGGCACTACCACAACCCAGTCGTCATTGCTGCAGACTACCCGCTCTTCCTGCGCGAGTTCACGCTTAGCATAATCCAGTAACAAACTACTTCCATGCGTATTGAAGTAGTCAGCAAAGCGCTCAGATTTTTTGGCCGCGAGTGTAGGCATGTGTTTTTGTGCCCATACCTGACCATGAGGATGCGGATTTGAACATCCCATCATAGCCCCTTTATTTTCAAATACCTGTACCCAGGTGTAAGCGTTGCTTAACTCTGCTGTTTGTTCCACCCAGGTGGCAACCACAGCTTCGCGTTGAGCAGGGGTTAATTCTGGCAGCGTTTTACTGTGATCCGGCGAAAAGCAAATTACCCGGCTACAGCCCTGCTCAGCCTGAAAGCGAAACAGTGGGTCATTTGACTCGGCATCTGGTGTATCTTCCTGCAGCGCAGCAAAATCGTTGGTGAACACAAAAGTTTGCTTGTATGCCGGATTCATCTCACCGTTAATGCGCTTGTTGCCAGCGCACAAGTAGCAGGTTTCGTCATAGGCCGGACGGGGCGAGTTGTCGGGTTCGTCACTTTGGCCCTGCCATGGGCGCTTTGCCCGATGCGGCGAAACCAGCACCCATTCGCCAATCAATGGATTGTAACGACGATGAGGATGATCAGAAGGATTGAACGCAGTAGTCATTCCAAAGCCCTTAAAGCAATTCACACTCTAAATATCGTTGCCAAGTATGTACTTTGTTCAACAATGAGGTGTGTGATGATGAATAGGTTAAACGTTTTACCTATTGTAAATAAAAATTCGTTTTTGTAAACAAACTAAGTATGTAATTTTTTAACAATTCAGTTCAGGATATCATTTCACAAATAAATTATTACTTGATATCAATAGCATATTTATGTCTGGAATCGTATTAGGAGACGACAGACCGGCAGGAAGTAAGGTTACTTTTTTGAGCGTACTCAAACTCAGCACGTCAGGCTGCCAGCAACGCTGGCAGCGCAAGGCTATGTGAATTACTCGCTCAACACGTCAAATGCGAAGCGAATATAGGCTTTATATGGTTTTTCAGGAGTGATCCAGAAATCTGGCCGATCAGACCAGTTCGGTGCATCAGGGAAATTCTGAGCTTCCAGGCAAACGCCCGCATGCTTAACAAATGGAGCATCACCCACTGCGGTTCGTGTACCCTGTACAAAGTTACCCGTGTAAAGCTGCACACCCGGCATATCAGTGGATACGGTCATTCTTCTACCACTATTAACCTCACTCAATATGGCAAAGGGCCCCCCCTCTCCTTCAAGCACGAAATTGTGATCATAACCACTGCCAAATTGCATTTGAATGTGATTACTTACCAACCCCTTACCCAAAATTTTAGCTGGTTCAAAATCAAAAGGCGTACCTGAAACAGGCAAGTATTCCTTGGTAGTGATCAAGGTAGAATCTACCGGCGTAATTGCATTAGAGTGTATTCTCAACTGGTGCGCCAGAACATCACCGGTGCCCGCAAGATTGAAATATGCATGGTTAGTCAGACTTACCGGAGTAGTCTTATCAGAGCGGGCAAAAAATGAAATGGTCAGCGTATTGTTTTGGCCTAGCAGGTAACACACCTCAAATTGCTTATTGCCAGGAAATCCGCCTTCCAGATCGCCGTGTTTAACGGTTAAGACAAGTTCACAACCTTGTGGGGTGATGCTATGGCTGGCGCTCCAGAGCTTGTTATGCAGACCAGTACTGCCGCTATGCAGGCAGTTTTCACCGTCGTTCTTTTCCAGCTCATACTTGTTGCCATCCAGACTAAACCGGGCATTGGCAATCCGATTAGCTACCGGGCCGATCGTGCGTCCCAAATAGGCGCTGTCTGCGAGATAGCCTTCAGCGCAATCCATGCCAAGCACAATGTTTGCGAATTTACCGTGTTTATCTTCTGTGCTCACGCTCACCAGCGTAGCGCCTAATGTGCTCACTTTTACCTGCATACCCTGCTCATTGGTGAGCGTAAATAACTCAACATTGCCGCACTCTGCACTGCCAAATGATGCTGATTCAATGCCTGCTTTAAATTGTGTCATGCTGATCTCTTTTATCTGTATTAGCACAAAAGGTTATACGTTTTACCTCATAAATCAATAAGTGTGGTAAACTCTGTTAACAATTTGTTTAGGCTTGCCTATTCATTCTTAAAAAAGCATTACCGCCTGGTGGGGAAATGTTTTACTCTAACGACGAAAATGTGTAACAGGATTTAATAGCTACATGGCAACAATAAAAGATATAGCCAGCGCGGCAGGCGTGTCACTGGCCACGGTTTCCCGTGTTATAAACAATGGCCCCAAAGTAGGCGATGCAACGCGCGAGCGCGTGAAAAAAATTATGGATGAGATGGGCTATCGCCCCAATGCCAATGCACGCGCGCTGGTTACCCAGCGAAATCCAGCGATAGGCGTAGTTATTGCCGAGTTACACGATCCCTTTTTCGCCAGCCTGGCACACGGTATCGAAACAATGTGCCGAACTAACAGTATCCAGATTCTGATGAGTGCGGGGTCTACCAGTCCGGAAACGGAAATGCGCGCTATTGAAACGTTAATGGAGCATCGCTGTGAAGCCATGGTGGTGCACAGTAAGTTCCTCGATGATGATACGTTGGTGCAGTTTGCCAATCAGGTGCCGGGCTTTATTCTGATCAACCGATACATAGAAGCAATTGGCAATCGTTGCGTATGGCTGGATAACCAGGCCGGCGGTAAATTAATGGCAGAACATATTCTGCATCACGGTCATGAAGACATTGCCGTAATTAGTAGCCGCTATCAAATTCTCGACCCGGTTCAGCGTTTGGATGGGATAAAACTGGCCCTTAGCGAAGCGGGTAAACACCTGCCGGAGTCGCATATTGAGTTTGCTACACCGGATCAGGAAGGCGGTGAAATCGCTGTACAAAACCTGTTAGCCAGAGGCGTAAAGTTTACCGCGATTCTGGCATACAATGACGCGATGGCAGCCGGTGCGCTATCTATGTTATTGGATCACAACATATCTGTGCCGGATAAAGTGTCGGTTGTCGGATACGATGACGTATTACTTGCCAAATACTGTCGTCCCAAGCTCACCACATTGCGTTATCCAATTGAAATGATGGCAAAGCATGCAGCCAGTCTTGCATTGGATTGCGCAAAAGGGCAATTTCCAGAACCGGGCACAACGTTTAAATATACACCCACTATTGTTAAACGGGATTCTGTAGCACGGGTTAATTAGCGCGATTGATTGCAGGTCTACTCGCCCAGTTAGCGCCCCATGTTAACCGGGTGTTCTGCAATACCGCGCTGTGTCACATCCAGTTCGAATAGCGCACCGGATAAAGGGTATCTTGCCAGCAGGGACTCACTCAGGCCAATTCTGGCAGTGGTAACAAATAATCGGTCATAATGGGTTCCGGCAAAGGTAACATTCGTTACATTGGGCGCAGGTAACATAATGTGCCGGATAAACCTGCCAGACGCAGAATAACATCGCACGCCAAACCCCTGCCAACAAGCTACCCACAGGTTGCCGCTTGAGTCCACGGTCAGCCCGTCAGGATAGCCTTCGGCCTTGCTGAATTGAATAAAGGGCTGCTTGTCGATTAACTCGCCCGCCCCCCCAACCCTGGCCTGATAAATAACGCGTTCAGAAGAACTCACTGTGTACAGGTACGCTCCGCAAACGCTGAACGCAGGCCCGTTAGACACAATGTATCCGTTATCTACAGAGACCGCACCTTGAGCAGTGAGCCTGTACAACTGACCGGAGGGTTGTTGTTCATGATTATCCATGGTGCCGAAGTACAACTGGCCCTGGCGATCGGTTTTGGCATCGTTAAGACGATTTGAAAGCGGTTCTTCGGGCAATGCGCACACTTTATGTTCTGGCTGGAAATCTTGATTAAGCCAGTATACACCCGATTGAAATCCACCCAGCCAGAGGCCTTCTGTGGTTTCCTTAACCCAGCCAATCGGTTCTGGCATGGGAATTCGTTGAATACTGCGCGTCCGCATACACATTTGAAACAGCGCCGGCGCTTTAATGTCTACCCAAAAGAGGCGATCCAGGGAGGCGCTGTAATGGAGTCCTTCTCCAAGGGTGCAGGCAACAGGATATAAAGCGCGAAGTGCAGCCACAGCCATAAGTTTACAATTCGATAATGAATAAAACGAAGGCTTAGTGTGCCAGAATGAGCGCCACCCCTGCAAATGCAGCCACGGCAAGAATGAGTTTGCGGGTAAACTCCTCATTGATTCTGCGGTTAACAAAATATGACAACAACCACCCGATCAGTATGGCCGGTATGCAGCGCAGGAATAGCTCTAAATCCTTGTGTCCTGCCGCCCCGGTGAACCACAGTACGGCAATGCCGAACATATTGATGTATACAAAGAACACACTGAGATTGGCTTTTATTTTATTTTTGTCTTCAGACTGATATAGCAACCCCATGGGAGCACCGCCCGCAGAGGTAGTGGTACCCATAAATCCAGACACCATGGCGGCAATAAGGTTGCTGATAATACTGATCCTGGGTTTTACCCCTACCAGCGATAACACCACAGCAGCAAGAATACAAAAGCCTAACAGCATCTGGTACTGATGTGCGTCGATGTAAAGCAACACACTACCCGCAACGAGTACTCCAGCGGTGCCCCCCAAAATCGAGAAGCCAGTTTGCTTTAAATCGATATCGTACTGATGTTTCACTGCCAATAACGTGGTGAGCAGTAACGCATTAAGGATCATAGGCCCTGGTACTAACTCAGGCATGAGCAGATAAATCAGTGGCGCACCCAACAAGCCCAAACCAAAGCCGATAACGCTTTGCAGGCAGGCACCCACAATCAAGACCAGATACACCAGCATAAATTCGGTCAAACAAGTATTCCCTTGGTAAACACATCTCGCATGCGTTACTCACAACAATTTACATATTATATTACTTTTAAGGTGTGGACATTGCCAGAATTTACACAATTTTGCAACAACTGACGTTTACCGAAGATTGTACTGTTGTTTGGAATGCGAATTGGTATTACAACACCAGGCGCAATTAATTGCCTGACGCATAGCACCATCGGACTGATGCCAGACTGAGAAAGTAAGGTGAAACGAGTAGGTAACCCGGTGAAAAGGGGTGTCGGGGAATGACTAAACTAATAGAAAAACAGTAACGCTGGCAGTTATACCCAGCCAGCGTCGATGATGAGGGTTTGCGCGGTCATCATTTTGCTGTCGTCAGACGCCATAAACAAAGCGGCTCTGGCAATATCAATCGGTAGCAGCGTTTCGTGAATACACTGGGCTTGCTGGACTTCTTGCACGATGTCAGGGCTTGCCCACCGCGTCATCTGACGCTCTGTCATTACCCAGCCAGGCACCAGCGTATTTACCCGGATTTTATCTGCACCTAACTTAGCTGCCAGCGTACGGGTTAATCCATCGATGGCCGCTTTTGCCGTGGTATACACAGGCATACAGGTTTGCTTCTGACGCCAGCTAACAGAACCCACATTAATGATACTGCCACCACCAGCACGTCGCATTTGTGCTATCACGGCTTTGGCGGCAAAAAAGCTCGGGCGCAAATTCACATCCATGCGATCCTGCCAGTAGGCTTCATCCACTTCTTCCAGTTCGTGACGGGTATCATCGGCTGCGTTATTCACCAGCACACTCACATCGCCATTTACTTCACCGGCCTTTGCGACCGCCTGTTCCAAACTGGGGATGTCGCGAATGTCGCACTCAATGAAAAGGATATCCGCACTATAACGCTGGTTCAAACGTTCAACCAGCGCCTGACTTTTTTCGCAGTTTACATCCACAAAGCAAACTTTGGCACCCTGTGCGCAAAATTGCTCCACCATGACCTCACCAATACCGGTGCCGCCACCAGTAATGAAAACGCTTTTGCCACGTAAGCTAGGATACTGTGCGTTTGTATCAGAAGATTGGATCATAACCAGAATTTACCAGCGCTAAACGACCGTGACACCATAACAGAAATGCCTTTAAAAATCTTTATTCTGCCTGAGCAGATTCACTGATTTTTAACTCGATATACGCCATGGCTTCGTCAATTAAATATGCCATCATGTTCTTAGCGCGCTCGGCCTCACCGCTCTTAATTGCCAGATAGATTTTGCGATGTTCATCGGCAATAGTCTGTAAGCTGTCCTTGGCATTCGTGGTGTACTGAAAACTCACATTCAGTGCAGTGCGAATAAAATCGCGCAACTGATAGAAAAAGCGATTACCACTGGCCAATAATATCGCGGTATGGAACGCCAAATCAGGTTCGTGAATTGAGCCGTGAGATTGTGCTGCGCTGTCCATGTCTGCCAGTGCTTTTTCGATTTGTGCGATGGCTTCTGGCGAACCGCGACGGGCAGCCAGTGCGGCAGCCTGAGGTTCAATGGCAAGGCGCATTTGTAAAAACTCTTTGAGTACCAATAGCGATGGACTGCTTTCAAGCATCCACCCCAGTACACTGGTATCGTATAAATTCCAGTTTTCCGGCGGCTCTACGCGGATCCCCTGACGGGGTCTGGATGAAATCAGGCCTTTGGCCGCCAGCATTTTAACGGCTTCACGAACCGCTGTGCGGCTGATGCCGTATTCATCACATAACTGTGCTTCAGTAGGCAATCCGCTACCTTCGCCGTATTTGCCTGCAATGATTGACTTACCCAGCTCATTTGTAACTCGCTGAGATAGGTTTAAATTCTCAATTCGCGCCATGGGAGTTTATTCTTTTCTGCTTATTGGCTCACACCGACATACTATCATACTTTTCCACCGGCGCTGAGCTAGGGCCTGCTTAACTTTGCTATACACTTTTGCAGCAGTCTGTTTGTCATTTAGACAAGGCGACTGTTTGCAGGTCTAGTGGGCTAAATCAAAAACAGTCAACACAGGATAAATGATAAACACTAGCCGGTTACCGGTCGCTGCCCGAAGGGGTCGTCATGAAAGCATTTTACTCTTTGTCACAGCCCTTTGACGTAGAACAACTATGCCTGCAGGGCTGTTTCGCGATTAAAATGCTTTCATATAGACCAAAAGTTGTACAGCAAAGATAAACAGGCCCTAAACTATTGTTAAAATTCTGAACCCATCATAATGACGTAAAGCCCAGTAGTGCAAGCACTTCGGGCGTTAAATTGCCACGATTATTACAACATTACACAGCAACACATTAACGCAGCATTAACAAAATCGCTTTTCATCCATCAAATTGTAATATAATATTTTTATCCAATAATTTTCTGCCGTACATTTCAAGGTTCATTCATGGTTGAATTAAGTACCCTCGACTGGCTCGTGCTAGCCGGATTTTTTGTCCTTCTGCTAGGTGTGGTTGGCATGTCGATGCGCCAAAAGGAAGAAGACACTGCTGACTATTTTCTCGCTGGCCGCAATGCCAGCTGGTTAGTCATTGGTGCCTCAATATTTGCTTCCAACATCGGTTCTGAGCACCTGGTAGGGTTGTCTGGTTCCGGTGCGCAATCAGGTATGGCACTGGCTCACTGGGAACTGCAATCCTGGATCATCCTGTTGCTGGGCTGGTTTTTTGTACCGTTTTACTGGAGCAGTAAAGTGTACACCATGCCCGAATTTCTGGAGCGCCGTTACAATTCGTCCTCACGCACGTTCCTGTCAGTCATATCCCTGATCAGTTATGTACTTACCAAAGTAGCGGTAACTGTGTATGCAGGTGGTATCGCCTTTAAAACCATCCTGGGTATCGACAGTATCTGGGGTATCGACTTCTTCTGGATCTCGGCACTGGGTCTGGTCATTATTACGGGTATCTACACCGTACTTGGCGGCATGAAAGCCATCATGTGGACGTCGGTACTGCAAACACCCGTCCTGATTATTGGTTCGGTAGTCATTCTGGTGGTGGGATTGGATCAAGTGGGTGGCTGGTCTGAAGTTGAACGCATCAACGAAGCTAATCTGCACCTTATTCGTTCGGCCAGCGATGCCGAATTCCCCTGGCCAGGTATTATCTTTGGTTCATTTATTATTGGTTTTTGGTACTGGTGTACCGACCAGTATATCGTTCAGCGCGTGCTATCAGCTAGAGGCATAAAAGAAGCGCGTCGTGGTGCCATGTTCGCCGGTTACCTCAAGCTGCTTCCGGTATTTATTTTCCTGTTCCCTGGCATGATTGCCGTTGCCTTAAAAACCAAAGGCATAATCAGCTACGACAGTGCAGACCAGGCCTTTCCAACACTGGTAGCCCAGTTGTTACCCTCAGGCGTGAAAGGTATCGTAATTGGTGGTTTGGTAGCGGCATTGATGAGTTCACTAGCGTCGCTATTCAACTCGTCTGCCACCCTGTTCACTATCGATTTTTACAAGAAATTCAAACCAGAATCCACCGAGAAGCATCTGCTAAAAGTGGGGCGGATTGCCACCATTGTTATCGTAGTACTGGGTATTCTGTGGATCCCCGTGATGAGCCTGATTGCCGATGTGCTGTATGAATATCTGCAAAGCGTGCAATCGCTGATTGCGCCTGGTATTGCCGCAGTCTTCCTGCTCGGTTTGATTAGTCGCCGCATTACGCCAGCCGCGGGTTATATTGGTTTGGTATCGGGTTTCGTACTTGGCATGATCCGTCTGGTGCTACTGCCTTTCAGAGACAGCATTGAAGGCACTGCCTTTGCCTGGATCATCAACATGAACTGGCTGTACTACTGTATTCTGCTGTTTGTGATTGTTACCGTAGTAATGATTGCAGTAAGTATGTTTACCGAGCGTGCAAGCGACGAAAAACTTAAAGGCCTGACGTTCAGAACACTGGGCAAAGGCACTATGCGCGAAGTGATCGACGGCCTCGATAAATGGGATTATATCCACACAATTGGGATTTTGGGCATTACCGCGTTCATCTATATTCGCTTCTGGTAAACCGGATATGAGTTGACCCTGGATAGCGGGCGATTACGGAGTATGTAATCGCCCGCTTTTTCGTATTTGAAACCGGATTAAAAAAAGCAACACACCGATGGCAACTTACAGTAGGCTGGGTGTATCACACGAGACATACACAACATATATGCCTATGAAACGTTATTCCATCCTGTTGCTCCTGTCATTTTTTGCGCTCACTGCGCAAGCCAAAACCTACAAAGTGTATTACCTGGGTGGGCAATCCAATATGGCGGGTTACGGCAACAATGCCGAGCTTTCCGAGCCCTATACCTCTGCACAACCTGCATTACGAATCTTCAATGGCAACCCGGCTGGCGACTTCAGCAACGGTGGTGGGAGAGGCATTTGGGATGCGCTACAGCCCGGATATGGCAGAAAGTTTAAATCTGACGGTGAAGCCAATCATCACTCTGATTTTTTTGGTCCGGAACTGGGTTTTGGGCACCGTATAGCTGAACTTAACCCCAACGACAATGTTGCCATTATCAAGTACGCCCTGGGAGGTTCAGCACTGGGGTATGGCGTAGGTAACAACTGGTTTCCCGACTACCGCAGGGGAAATGGAATAAATCAGTATGACCACGCACTGAATACATTCCAGCAGGCCTTTGCAGTACGCGATATAGATGGTGATGGTGAGGCCGACACCCTCATTCCCGCGGGGATTATTTGGATGCAAGGTGAGTCGGATGCCTATGACAGCGAAGTGGTGGCCAATCAGTATTTGCACAACCTGAAAAACATCATGGCGCTATTACGCGCAGCGTTGAGAGCACCCGATTTACCGGTAGTCATAGGCAAAATTACCGACTCTCACAATGACCCGGAAGACGGCTTACGTATGAACTGGGGCCACATTGTGCAACAAGCCCAAATGGTGTTTGAGCAGGAAGATGTGTGCGCTGATTTGGTTACGGTAACCGAGTCTTTCCAACATTTGGACGACGGCTGGCACTACCATTCAAAAGACTATATTACGCTGGGTAGTGCCTTTGCAGACAGTGTTCACAACCTGAATAAGGCATGTAACAAGTAGGCTTTAGTTGCGCTCTACCATTTTAATTGGCATACCGTTTTCATTTCTCGGCACACGCTTTTCGCGGCGTGCAGGCTTATCTTCCCATTCTGGTTTTACAATCAGGAAATAGTAAACGGCATAATCTAGGGCGTGTTGATCTTTGCTGTACGACTTTTGGTCTATATGAAAGCATTTTAATCGCGAAACAGCCCTGCAGGCATAGTTGTTCTACGTCAAAGGGCTGTGACAAAGAGTAAAATGCTTTCATGACGACCCCTTCGGGCAGCGCCCGGTAACCGGCCAGTGTGCGCCATTTATACTGCGTTGACTGTTTTTGATTTAGGCCCACTAGACCTGCAAACAGCCACCTTGCCTAAATGGCGCACACTGGCCAGCTATGGGCTGCTGCAAAAGTGCACAGCAAAGAACAACACGCCCTGGCCAGGAACATAAAAAAGACAATAGAAACCACATCAATTTTTTAGCGCCTGACGCTTTGCGGGAACACAATGCACAAAGCCAGGGTAAAACACTAAAGAGAAAGCCTAGAAGTACGACTAACAAAAACGCGATTATTTCCATATTAACCCCACAGCCCTGGTTTCACTTTATGCCAGTCTTTCTTACGATAAATAATTATCGCTATCGGTAAACCCCACAGGGCAAATAGCGGTTGAGCCGGACCTGGGCTAATAATGGCGAAGAAAGCGAACGTTATTACAACAAACAGTGCCAATGCAAACCTGGCTCCTTTGGAATATTCCACCCGAACCAACATGCCTTGTTTCATGGCGATGAGTTCGAGCATTAACGCTACAACAACAATACCTAACAGGACGAGCTGAACTGAGCTGATTGCATCCATTTTCATTTCCCTATGAAGCGTGCAATTGAATGAAATTTAATCTTAGTGGTTGTGCTATTGCATTGCAAGCCGAAGGTCCCGGTGTTCGCTTCGCGAAACCGGGATGACAGGAGAGAATAATAAACCCCGATGGTACGACAAAATATCAATCAGGATGACACTGGAGAATACCGCTCAGAATGGAATAATCCAATCGGCTGTACATCCATGTACCTTATTTTTTACCTTATTGTCGCTAGTCAGTTAACTCGGGTTGCAATACCGGAAATCCCTCGGCATCCCAATAAATAACCCGCGCTCTGGCGTGTCGATTTGGGTCGGTCAAAGGATTACCGCGCAGTGTTTCATAAT
Source organism: Alteromonas sp. AMM-1 (assembly GCF_047290655.1). Lineage (NCBI taxonomy): Bacteria > Pseudomonadati > Pseudomonadota > Gammaproteobacteria > Alteromonadales > Alteromonadaceae > Alteromonas > Alteromonas sp. AMM-1. Next base: position 30,306 of record NZ_JBLBUE010000002.1, read on the forward strand.
CGCGACTGTGGTAAATCATCACATCCGTTTTACCATCTTCGGCTTTTACAAAACTGTTGTGGCCCGGACCAAAACGCCCGGCTTCCGCATTAGTAGTGAAAATGGGCTCCTCACGCTTGTGCCAGCTAGCAGAGTCCAGTAAATCCGCGTTTTCATCTGCCCATAACAATCCCATCGCATAACGATGATCGGTAGCACTGGCTGAATAGGTAATCAGCACACGACCATGCCTGATGATAACCGCCGCCCCCTCATTCACTTTATAGCCAAGCACTTCCCAATTAAGTTTAGGTTCGCTGAGTAAGGTTGCCGTCTCGAATTTAATTGACGTGGGAGAGTCCATCTCGGCTATCCACAAAGCGGAATTATACGTGCGTTTGGCATCCTGCTGAGCCCAAACCAAATAGCGCTTTCCACGATGTTCAAAGGTGGTTGCATCTAACGAAAAGGAATCGACAGGCGTAGCAATGCGCCCCGCTTCCTCCCACTTTCCTTCCATGGGGTTTTCTGCTGTATTTTTCAGTGCGTACATGCGAATGCTCCACGGGTGATCAATATCACCAGCGGCAAAATAGATATACCAATCGCCATCGACTTCATGTAACTCCGGAGCCCATATATTTACGCTCATCGGGCCTTTGGCGTTTTTCTTCCAAATCACTTTTGGCTCAGCAATTTTCAAATCGTTTAACCGGCAGGCGGCACGCAGCTCAATTTCATCAAATTTCGGCGACGTGCCAATGAATGTATAACACCCGGTATCATCGTGCCTGACTATCCAAGGGTCGGCTCGCTGTACCACTATTGGGTTATCAATTGGTTCAAGTGGGGCTGCATTCGATGCCATGCTCAGCCCAACCAGGGTGAGGCTTACCAGTTGCAGCGCTTTATAGATAGTTTGTTGTAACATAGCTTACACCTGTTTTGCGGTTGCCAAATTGCTAACCAATTATTAATATTGTATTACATATTTAACATGATCGCTGCTACACTTAGCAAACGCTTTTTGAATTGAGGTAAAAATGATTCAATATCGAACTTTCCCGCTGGCAAACCGATTAGTCAAAGCTGGCTCAGGGGTGTTAGCAAGCGCCCTGCTCATCGCTGGCTGCGGCGCGCACGCCAAGCAGGTTGAAGTGCATGATCCGGTTATGACCAAAGCCGGAGATACCTACTATGTATTCAGTACCGGCCCTGGTATTACCTACTACGAATCTAAAGACATGGTTAACTGGCAGCTTACGGGACGGGTATTCCCTGACGAGCCAAGCTGGGCCCGCCGCGTAGCACCAGGCTTTAATGGCCATCTGTGGGCACCGGATATTTATCAAAAAGACGGTAAATTCTACCTGTATTACTCCGCCTCTGCGTTCGGCAAAAACACCTCTGGCATTGGCGTAACGGTTAACACCACGCTGGACCCAACATCGCCGGATTACGAATGGGTTGATTACGGCGTTGTGATTGACTCTGTGCCCAATCGCGATCATTGGAACGCCATTGACCCAGCCATTGTCGAAGATGACGAGGGCAATGCCTGGATGAGCTTCGGTTCATTCTGGGAAGGGTTAAAACTGGTAAAACTGGATGACGATATGGTGCGTCTGGCTGAGCCACAAGAGTGGCACACCATTGCCAAACGTCCCGGAGCCAGTGTCGCTAATGATGCTGATCCGGGAGAAGGTGCCATTGAAGCGCCCTATATTTTTAAGCAAAACGGCTATTACTATTTGTTTGTCTCTTTCGACAAGTGTTGCCGCGGCATGGACAGCACCTACAACGTACGCGTTGGCCGCAGTAAAACTGTGACGGGACCTTATCTGGACAGGGACGGCGTGTCGTTGCTTGAAGGCGGCGGCACGTTGGTGATTGAAGGCAATAAAGATTGGGTAGCGCTGGGTCACAATGCAGCCTACACCTTCGACGGCAAAGACTATCTGGTACTTCACGCCTATGAAACCGCCGATAACGCACTGCAAAAATTACGTATTCTGCCCATTACCTGGGACGATAACTGGCCTGTTGTAGACGCAGCTGACCTAAACCATCGGAAAACTCAACTGTTAAAATGATGGGTTGATTTACGATCTCTCCCGTGTTGTTCGCAAGGATAGCGAACAGACCCACTACACGGGAGGTTTTAAGCGCATGTCGAACAATTATTTTCGGCTCTTTTTCCGCTATTACCTGATTTATTGATCCAATGACTGGTGCCAGCACACCAGGCAGCGTTAAGCTGACATCTCTACTAACCGTTCAACCTCAGGGAAGACGTGATCGTGCTATCGATACCTGCTCATTGGCATGTCCATATTGTGTTTGTCATTATTGCCGTCGCCGCGCTGCTCATGGCAACAAACCGCGTACGGTACGACATGATTGCCATTATGGTTATGCTGGCGCTTATGCTAACCGGTGTCACTACGGTTGGAAGCGCGCTTTCCGGCTTTGGCAATACGGTGGTTGTGCTCATTGCAGGCCTGTTGGTGGTGGGGGAAATGCTCGATCGTACGGGCGTCGCCAGATTTGTTGGCGATTGGATAGCTGATCACAGCCAGGGGTCGAAAACCAAATTACTGATCATGCTTATGCTGGCCTGCGCCATGTTGAGCGCCGTAATGAGCTCTACGGCAGTCGTTGCTATTTTTATTCCTATCGTTATGCGAATTGCCCGTCACACGGCAAACAATCCGGGCAAACTGTTACTGCCAATGTCGTATGCAGCGCTGGTAAGTGGCATGCTTACACTCATTGCCACTCCGCCCAACCTGGTGATAAGCGGTGCACTTAGCAGTCAGGGATTCCAACCTCTGGGTTTCTTCTCCTTCAGCATAATGGGGGCAGTGGTATTAGCCGGGCTGATGGTTTACATGGTATCAGTTGGTAAACACTGGCTGCCTGATTCGGGTAAAGATGAAACACTGTCGGTACAGCGCACAATTCAGGCGTTGTGGGATGAATACCGGGTAAACCGGGAACTGGTGTATCTGCAAATTGGCCCGGATTCACCCTTACATGGCAAAACCATTGCACAAAGTGAACTTTACAATCGCCATGGATTACGCATTCTGGACCTTTCTCAACGAGTAAGGGGCTGGCGTGAACTAAAAGCCGGCGTTTCACCCGATATTGTGCTGCACAGCGATGATGTATTACATGTCGCTATTCCGGCTGATCAGCTGGACACAGTTAAGCAAACCTATCAACTATTCGGTTTTCATCCTTCGCAACTGGAAGCTCAATATCGCAGTTGGGAGTTTGGTGCAGTGAGTGTGTTGATTCACCCGGAATCCAGGCTCATCGGCAAAACCATCCGGGAAACCCGGTTCCGCGACAGATACGGGCTGGATGTGTTCGGTGTAAGACGCAACAGGGCATCCGTTGAACAATTTCAGGATCTCATTTTACAGCCGTCCGACAGTTTGTTAGTCACCGGGCCGTGGGCCAAAATCACGCACCTGCAACAGCAAAATCATGATTTTGTGGTACTGGAAAAGCCCGCAGAGGCATCGGAAGTGGTACCGGCATTTCAGAAAATGCCAGTAGCCTTGGGGATTACCGCGCTAATGGTGTTGAGCTCAGTGTTCAACTGGATGCCATTGGTGGCATCCGTATTAATTGCTGCGCTGGCGGCAGTGGTTACCCGCTGTTTAAGTGCCGCCGATGCTTACCGGGCAATTCACTGGCAAAGCCTGGTACTGCTGGCCGGTATGCTGCCACTAGCCGATGCGCTTCAGCAAACCGGTGGCACAACCCTCATAGTAGAAAGTTTACTGCACGTTGCCGAAGGCGCCTCACCACAAACGTTGTTAGTTATGGTGTTTTTTATTACTGCGCTACTTACCAATATTTTATCGAATACCGCGTCGGCAGTACTGATGGCCCCGATAGCAATTAGTCTGGCACAGCAGTTAGGGGTATCGCCCTACCCCTTGGCATTAACGGTGTTATTTGCGGCATCAGCAGCCTTTATGACACCCATCGCTTCGCCCATAGTGACGCTAATTGTTGAACCAGGAAAATACCGCTTTAGCGATTTTATAAAGTTGGGCACACCGATGTTGCTGTGGGTATTTGCCTGTTGTTACTTGTTGATTCCGCTGTTTTTTCCGTGGTAAACGGTAAAGCCAGCAATCAGTTGTTTTTAATCAGAAGCCGTATTATTGGCTTCATCTACAAGTTTGGACTTCTTCTTGATCTTGCAGTCCAATATACGCTGGGTATTTTTCCTGCCCAAGTAAAACGCCACCGTGTACGGATGCGCTCGTTTGAAGAATCGTTTTATTGCTTTCATCATAACATCCTCCTTTGTGTCTACTGTGATAAAAAGCGGCAATACAAACGTCACTAAAACCAAAAATGTATACCAAAATTATTTTAGTGACTGTTTTTATTACAGTAGAAAACAAAAAAAAGATCAAGAATGGTATGTAAACCCGTTATCGAAGCGTGTAAATCAATCATCTTATTTACACCTATAAAAAAATCCGCGCACTTTTCAGTTACGCGGATTTTTTATATTTTGCAGGTGCCAACCTGCATGTTGGATTGGCGGGAAATATTATTCCAGATACACCAGTCGAAGGTTATCCAGTACCACTACGCCGCCACTTTCCGTGCGAAGCTGGATAAAGGAGTTTGCTGTGGCAACCAGGCCCTCTACTTCCAGCGTACCAACGGTCAGTTCGCCGATAAGCTTGGTATAGAACTTCGAGCTACCGCCATGCATAGACTTACTGCTGCTACTGCTATTGTTGTCTACGTAGATTTGGAAGTTATTGTCACCATCCGGATCACTTACGCTAATAACATCAACCAGCACTTTGTAAGGGCGGCTTAAGTCAAATACCCCCCGTCCGGCAGTGTCACCTGCAGCCGTTTCAGTACCTGGCTGCGTGTCTCCGATTGAGAAACGGGCGCTGTCCAGAGTGATTTGGCCGTCGGTTATAGTGATACCGCTACCACCACCAGTAACATTGTACAGTGCAGCCGAGCTGTCATCAGGCAGAGACTTGTAGTCGGCGCTGAAGAAGGCTGAGGCATCTGCCGCATTGAAGTCTTCGGTGTATGGCAAGGTAACATCGGTAGTTTCACCTGTGCCAGTACCGCCGTTTCCATCACCACTGCCGTCTGTGATTGCAGGAATATCCAAACCAGACTGGTCAAGCTTACCCACACCCGCATGGTTAATTACCTTGCTCTTCACAATGCTGGTGTCATCCAGATTGTAGTCGTAAGGCACTTCATAGCTGCTGGTAGGCGTTTGATCAGGACCAGCCGATACGTCGGTGCCAGATGGCGTAGTCCAGGTTACACCGGTACCAAACAAGTTACCTGACGTATTCCAATAACCAATCACGTCTGAGTAGAACGATACAATCGGGTTCTGCGTGTTTTCAAACACGTTGTTCTCGACTTGCAGCTCTGCACCAATTCGCGAGTTAATGGCGGTTGAATTGATGTTGTTGTAGTAGTTGTTGTACAGGTGTCCATGACCGTAACGGAACAGCGGTAAACGCGACTCAATGTTTTCGAAACGGTTGTGATGGAACGTGATCAAACGCTCGGTGTTATCACTGCCTGTATCAGACTCGGTATGACCATGCAGCGACGCTTTCCAGTGATCGTGCAGGTAGTTGTACGAAATCGTGATGTTTTTGGCACCTGATTTCGAGTCAATCAAACCGTCATAGTAGTCTTTATCTACGTTCAGCGTGCTGTACAGCTCGTTGTGATCGATCCAGATATTGCTGGTAGTTGAACCATCGTTATCACCTTCGATAGAGATAGCGTCTTTAGCACCGGTTAATACGTGATGGATCTTCAGGTTTTGTACAATGATGTTGTTTGCACGGCGAATCGAGATACCGATACCGTCGAACTCACCGCGGTCAGCCACACCGATTATCGACACGTTATCCATGTCTTTAATTTCGATAGAGCGGCCGCTGCCATCATTGTTGGCGTCAGTGATCACACCATCAACATAAATGGTGATAGGTGAATTGGCGTCTTTGGCCTGTTTAAGGGCTGCGGTTAGCTTAGCGCCGGTATCCACGGTAACCACCATACCACCTGCACCACCGGTAATATCGAAGTTATAACCCGCAAAACCTTTATCAATTTCCGCTTCAACAATCACAGGAGCGTCAATTGGCTGAGGATCCCAACCTGCGCCGTCGTTGTAGCCGGCAAACACTGCAGTTCGACTGCTGTAATTAGCCGCCTCACTGTCACTCAGAATGTAGCCGCCCACACGTGCATTCAGATCCAACGGGTTACCCTGCGCATCTGTGCTGCCGTATTCGCGCCAGCCTCCCGTAGCCGTTGCCGGATCAGGTGTTGGCTGTGGCTGGCTGTTAATACCGTTGTAAGCCCAACCCACTGTGGCAATGTGCTCACCAAAGGTATTGTTGATCAACGTAATATTGTCGAAGTAGCTGCTATTACCTCCACTACGCGCAATATAGGTTGAACCCGCTTCTACAGTTGTACCCAATGGACCAGGGCCATGCGTAAAGTCGCTGTTCAGGAATACAAAGCCCGGATCGGCTGCGTTTTGTACACGGGCCTGCAGCACATAGCCACCAGGCGAGGTTGCATCAGCACCGTACTTGGAATCACCGATAGTGCGGATTTCACTGTCTTCAAACAAGGCCGCCGTTACGTAACCCCAAATGAAGTCGACGTTACCCGCCACCAGCGTGTTATAGAACCAGCTGTAGCCTTTCAGCAGTAGAGTATCCTGCTCACTCATGAAGTTCATGTTGTTGGCTACTAAACGGTGACTACTGTTGAAGTAAATGGTCTCCGCCTGGTTTGAATCCACGTTATTACGGGTATGACTGTTCTTCAGTGTGAAGTTGTTCAGTACCAGCATGTCAGCACTTTCTACCAGGAACACACTGCGACCACCATTTGGTGTACCTGTGCCCAGCGGTTCGCTGCCACCTGTGCCGCCGTTGAACGACTCATAGTTGTCGTAGTAAATAACGGTATCATCGCGGTCTTCACCCTGAATGGTCAGGTTGTTTTTATTGCGAACATACAACAGTTCGTTATACATACCCGACTTCACTGTAATAGTAGCTGCGGTGTCTTTTGCCACATTTTCCATTACATAGTTCAGTGCGCCCTGTACGGTACGGAAGTCTGCCTGACCGTCGTCATCCACGGTTACATCGCTACCTGACGGGCCAATTTCCTGCGTTGAGAATGACCAGCCAGCGTTTTTACCCATTCCGGTAAAGTCGACGCCGTTCAGTTGTGTATTGGTAACCACACCGTCACCTATTGCAACGTAGTAAGTTTGGTCGTAAGCAAGCGCATTGTTATGCGGCACAATGGTCAGGGTGTTGCCATCTACGTTAAACGCACGGTAGTTCACTCTGCGCAAACGATCCTGACCGGTGTAACCCAGCGTGTTAATCTCTCCACCCAAGGAAATCACGTCCACCACTGTATCGTCTGCAGCGTTGTAGATACGTACCTCGCCCACTTCACCCAAAGTAGGTGCGCTGTCGAAGGTCAGCATCAGCTTGCCATCGATGTACGCGCCAGTCGCTGACGTCGCTGGTGATACCTTACCGGTTAAATCGCCGTACTCGCTGGAAGGCATGACGAAACCTTCGGTTACCATTACGTCGATACTACGGGTCAGTGTGGCGTCAGAGCCAGACGTAAAGGTAATGGTGGCACTGCCTGCACCTACCGGAGTAAGTGTTACGTTAGGGCCATCAACCGTTACGGCTACTACGCTGTCTTTAGACGATGTAACAGTGTAAGTATCGTCAGTAATGCCGTCGTTCTTCACAGCAGTGACATACACGTACAGTGGATCACTGGTGGTAGTGGTATCCCATGTAGTGTCTTTGTAGTCCAGCGTTAGCTGTACGGGTTTAACGCTCGGATCACCTACTTTAAAGTCGTCCATTTCGAACGAACGGTTGTTGGTGAACATACCAATCAGCCCTTTCGCGGTGAACGTGCTATCGGTTACTGAGCCCATTTCTTCGCCGTCGAGGTACGCTGTGAGCGTTTCGCCTACCAGGTCGAAGCGTACGCGATACCACACGCCATCGGTTCCGTCCTGCTCACCCATTAACAGCGGTGTTTTTGCCTGAACAGGACGGCTAATTGAACCATCTGTACTGATTGCAATTTCAATCCGTGTGTTACTGGATGAATTTTGCAGGTTCATACCGCCGCCGTACCAGTTACCTTCACTGTCGTAACGGGCAGTAAAGTAGAGCTGTTTATTGGCAGTAGTGCTGTTCTGACGAGGGCGAATTCGCGCTTCCACAAAATAATCTGCGGTATCCGGAATTTTCGCCATGGCGGCTTCGGTTAACTGCAGAATTTCGCCTCCGGCACTGCCTGCGGTATAACGCAGTATTTTGTTGCCTTCATCGTTGTAGATGTCGAAACTGCCTACCGCACCTTCTGTGTTATCTGGCTGCGCCAGAACTTCCCAGTTATCGGTTGTACCGCTGGCAAAGTCATCACAGAAATACAATTCAGGCTGATCGTCACACGAGAACACGCTGGTGTCGTCCAGATATTCGATACGCAGGTTATTAATCACCACAGTACCGCCGCTTTCTGTGCGAAGTTGCAGGAAGGAGTTTTCAGACGCGATAGGTCCTTCCACTTCCAGCGTAGTGCCAGGGGTAAGCGTGTTAATCAGTTCACTGTAGAATTTTGACGCTCCACCGAGTATCGATTTGCTACTGCTACTGGTGTTGTTATCAACATAAATCTGGAAGTTGTTATCGCCATCGGGATCACTTACCGACACAATGTCCATGACTACTTTATACGGGCGACTTAAATCCAGTACACCAGAGTGAGTAACGTCATCCGCCGAGGTTTCCACATCAGGTGTGGAGTTACCAATGGTAAAGCGACCAGAGTCGATTTGCAGACCCTCGCTAACCACTACCACTGTTCCCCCGGTCCGGGTGTACATTGGCAGCGTTTCACCAGCGCTATTAACCAGGCTGGCAAAGGCGTCTGAGAAAATGTCTTCTGTTACACCCACAAAGTCATATACCAGTGGTAAATCAACCTGAGGAATAACAGGTTGTTCCGGTGTATCCGGTTCTTCTGGCTCTACTGGTTCCTCCGGCTCATCAGGCACATCCACCGCATCAGCAACCGTTTCAATGGTCAGGTTATCAATTGTGATGCTACCTGAACTATCGGTACGGAACTGGAAGAAAGAGTTGGTTACATCAGGATTTAAAATACGCGCATCCGGATCATCTGCTGGCAATCCGGTTACATCTGTGCCCGGTACATACGTGTAGGTATAACGCTGGCCTACCGGGAAGTTTTCTTCAGTAATGCTTAAACCAATAAACTTACTGGCCGCGCCCTGAATTGACTTGCTTTGGCTGGTAGTGTTGTTGTCTACATACACGTTAAGGCTACCGGCGCCATTGTGGGCAACCACGTCAAAGCTGATGGTAAAGCCCTGGCTGATATTAAAAATACCGGTTCCTACCGTATCGGTATCGGCGGTTTCTGCTCCTGGATTTGCAGCCGCGTTACCTATAGTAAAACGTGCACCAGCCAGGGTTAACTGGCCTAAATCCGGATCGATAATCGGGCTACCGCCCGTTTTGTAGTACATAGGGCCAGCGTTTTCATCGTCGCTTAACCGCTTGTAACCCGAAGAGAAGAACGTAGTGATATCGGTATCAAAGCTTTCCGCCAGCGCAGGCTCAATAGCTGACGCGGCCTCTTCCAACGCAATCAGTTCCAGATCGGCTTGCTCTTCAGTTAATACCAGTAAATTGTCCTTCGGATCTTCGTCGGCGTCACAGCTACGTACCAAACTGGTCACGGCCTGGGTTGGGTTGTCGAACCAACACATGCTGTAAACCTGATTCACGGTATTAAACGAACGCGACACCAGGTAATGGGTGCTGGTTTCTGTAGTCAACACCAACGCCCGACGACCAAAGGCATAGCCATAAGTACCGGTAACGGAGGTTTCCCCTTCCACCATGGTAAAGGTACCCGTCATTCCGGTAGCGTCATCCGGGGTAAAATCTATGCTGTTTTTAACCGCTGTTTTGCCGCGAATGAAGGTGTTGTAAAGCGTGCCGGTAATCAATTCTACGTTAATGGCATTGGTAAGCAGCGTGCCGTATTCTGATTCCAGATAATTCACAAAGTGTTCTACGGCATCGTCGTAGCTAACCAAACTGGCGCTACCGCCTGCCGTGGCAAGCCATGGCTCTACGTCGGCAGCAAAGTCCGCCGGGTCCTGAGCAAAAAAGCTTTCAATGGTTTCGCCATCAGCCAGGGCCATTTGTGCAGCCGCTGCGGCGTTGGCAGAAATACTAATACCGTTGCTGGCATCTGCATCTGCGTCAAGCGCCTGCAGTAAGCGCAGCGTATTCACTACTGACGGATTAAATGGGTTATCGGTTTGGAACAGCGCCAACGGCGTTAAAATGCTGGATGCCGGTGCGCTGGGGAACTCAAAATCACCAATATAGAAGGTAATTTGGTCGCCGCGGAAATAAGAGAACTCCCCGTTGGCATTCGTTGTTCCGTCGGGGAAAGATTCTGAGCGGTAGCCTAAGCCGCCAACCGGTGCATCAACAAACTGGCCGGTAAGCGCAGGTGCGGGCTCTTCTTTTACGTTTATGGTTTGTTCAAATCCGCAGCCGGTCACCAGCACGGCGCCGCTCATCATGGCGGCTATGCGATTGAGCTTTTTCATGTTCACCCTCCCAAGGATGATGGAGCGGGAAGTCGGCTAACGGGCAACCGCTGTTACCCGTTATGAAATGCCACGTTCCCGATTCGATTAATTGTTCTGAGGCTATGCCTCAATCCCTGCATTAATAGAACTTGATCGTGGCACCCAACTGATAGGTCTGGCCGTACACTTCTTTCTGGTACAGGATGTTGCCACCGCTGTATTCATTACCCTCGAAGTAGCGCAGGTCTTCAGCCGAAGTCAGATTCAGCGCATCGAAATACAACTGTATGTTTTCGCTAAGGTCGTATTTCAGTTTCATATCTACGCTGGTGTAACCCGCCTGATACTGGTCTCCCCAGATCTTACAGGCTTTCACATTGCTCACATCAGCAGTCGTCGGACAAGAACCGATTTGCTCAAGGATCTCAGACCGGTAGTTAGTAATTAACCGCGCCGAGAACACTTCGTTTTCCCAGCCAACCGTGAAGTTGAAAGTCTGGTCAGCTTGATCTGGCAGAGGCAATGAGCCCTGACGAACCGTGCCATCCAAACGCGCATCACTGTCGAGGAAGGTAGCGTTGGACTGAATAAAGAAGCCGTTTTCAAAATACTGGTTGTAACTCAGTTCCACACCGTACACTTTGGCTTTGTCACCGTTTAGTGTGATGTTGATTTCATCCAAAACCAGATCCTGAGGAATAACGAATTGCGTTACCTGATTTACCGGCAAACTCACTGGCAGGTCAGCCAATGACATGGAAATACCGTTTACATCAACAATGAAGTTTTTAATGTCTTTGTAAAACAGGCCAATTTCCATAAACAGGTTTTCACTGGCGTACCAGCTTAATGACGCGTCGTAGTTAATTGACGTCATCGCCGTGAGGTTAGGGTTACCTACGTCCAGCGCGTTGTCTGAGGCCAGAATGTAATCCTGCAACTGGCGAATGCTTGCCCCACCCTGTGAGTCATCACAGTTGTCACTGGCAGGCGGACACAATTCAATGTCGCTGTCGAACGTTGCATAGGCACGAGCCTGGCTAAATGAAGGACGGGTAAAGCTGCTCCATACCGCACCACGTACCAAAATATTTTCGGTAGGCTCGTAACGCAAATGAGCACTCGGGAAAAACTCGCTGTACTTAATGGATGCTTCCGGTAGTGGAATAGCGATGTCCAGGCTGCCGTTTCCAGCACCATTAAACTCAAAGTCATCGTTTTCCAGTGACATAAAGCCGGTAGAAGCAAATTCAGTTTCCACCCAACGCACACCTGTGATCAGCGTTGCATCTGCACCCAGCGGAATTTCTGTCATGGCATACAAGGCTTTGGTGTCTTCGTTAATGGTGTAATCGCCTTTCGTGCTCTCAATTGACTCTTCGCCATTCGTCGCGCTTTCTACCGTTTGGCGAGTAACCGCAACCATAGCATCCACCGTGGCTGCACTTTCAAACGGATACTGGAATGTACTGTTAGCAGGAATGGCGCTGACATAATCTGCCAGACTGGAATTCACAACATCAATACACGCCTGGTCGCCGTTACAATCGGCAGCAGAAGGGTCGAAGCTCCAACGGTTTTTATCGCGATCGTAGTAGCGCTGTGTAAACAAGCCACCTACTTTGATGTAGTTGATATAGTCGCTGTACACGTCTTTGCGCAGGTTTACCTGGAAACTTTCCAGATCATCAGTGCGCAAACCGCCTTCGAGGAACAGATTGTCAAATTCGAAGTTACTCAAATCACTGGCATCACCACGACCAGAACTTCCGAACATGTCGTCGGTATAGTCCAACCCGGCGAACGCCGCAGCCTCTTCAGGTGTCATCACCTGGGCTTTAATGTTGTTGCGCGAGCCCTGACCATACACAATTAAGTCGCGTTCACGGAACTGCACCCGACGGTCGCCACGGGAGTCTTCTTCTGACTTGGAACGGGCGTATTCATAGTCCAGGATCCAGGTTTTATCGAAGGTATTTCTTCCCCCAATACTGAACGTAGTGGTTTCGTTAGTACTTTCCTGAATAAATTGCTGATGGAACACGTCGATGTCAGACAGGATAAATTCTTTGGTCTGATCGTTTACGTACAGTATTTCGTTACTGCCAAACGAACCGGCATCCTGGAAGTCGTAAAACTCACGCAGGGCAAAGTCGCCGTCTTCATACTTGGTGTAAGTACCTTTGATATAATAATAAGCATCTTCCGATGGCTTATATTCAACGTTCAGTGCACCTGCAGTGCGGGTGCGATCGGCAATCTCACGACGAATTTCCAGCTGCGATGGCCCCAGAATTTCAGGCCCTACGTTACCGGCGGCGATGTCCTCTGCTGATAGCGGGAAATCGGCGCGATAGAAATTCATTTCGTTAGTACTGTGATGACGAGTTTCATCTATCAGCGTTTCGCGGTCTTCATACGACAACGCGTAACCAATACCGACTTTGTCGCCCATCAGTAATTCGGTGCCGTTCAGACTGAAGCGGGGAGAATGCGACTCGCGAAGCTCGTTGTAAGCGTCCTGGATTTTCAGGTTCAGCGTTTCTTTACCACGATCAAAAGCTGAAATAGCTCTTACGTTTACCGTACCACCAATGGAGTTCAGGTTTTGATCCGGTGTGAGTGATTTTAGTACTTCGATAGTACCCAATAAATCCGCCGGTAAGGCATCCAGACTCACTGCCCGGTCTTCACCTGCACCGGCCATTTCAGCACCATTCATACTAACTGTAACGAAGCTGGGACCAAGACCCCGAACGGCTACAAATTTACCTTCGCCTTCGCTACGCTGAAGCGTAACACCTGGCAGACGGCGTAACGACTCCGCTACGTTCTGGTCAACAAAGTTACCCAGTTCATCGGTAGAAATAACAGAACTAAATCCGTCTTTCATTCGTTCAAGGTCACGGGCTTTTAAATCTGCCGTCTTAACGCCTTTAACCTGGATGATTTCCAGATCTTGTTGTTCTGCGTTTTGTTCGGCTTGCTGAGCATCTGCTTCTGTTTGAGCAGACTGCAGCGCTGTGGCGTTGGCTTTTTCTTGATGTGCTTGCTGTTCGGCCGGGGTCGAAGCTTGCTGTGCGTAAACGGGCAAACTGAATGCCAGGCAGGCCATTACCGCGTTTAACTTAAATGTTCTCATAATCCTTTCTCCAGACACGAGCCCGCAGGCTGGTGTTGATGAGTGGCGATATAATTTTTTCTGATGGCAGGTACAACAGGCATAACACACCAAACCAGTGCCACCGGTGGCAATATATCGCCATTAGCACACGAGATCAACATTTTATTAACAGAAATAGTACAGGTTAGGAAAGAAATCGTAACAGCAGAGTGAAAAAGGGCAAACAAAGGGAAAACAGTAAAATAGCACCCGTTAACGGTGCAGGCAGAGACACGTAAAACGTGTCTCATTTTTAAGTTATTTAGTGAGTTTTGGCAGAAAATTCCAACGCATAGGCGGCCCAGCCACCAGCACCCAACACAGTGTGTTCAGTGTTAATCAGCCCGTTGCCAAACGTGGCTTCGCCCCGCTTTACTTCATTCAGTAATCGCATATCTACTGAATCCTGAAACGCGCCGTGGGCATTTTGGTTTGCACCAACATCCGCTTTCACGATCAGCAAATCAAATGCGTCGTTAGCTGACAGCGTAGCACCTTCAGGCTGTTCAAATGGGCTGTTTACTAATGCAGATGAATACACATCTTCCACTTCCTGTGGCGACATTTTTTTCTGGTTTTTTACCGACAATCCCAGACGATTGTTACTTTCTACCTCAGGCTTACCGTGCATAACATTACCGGCAATATATGCCTGGGTTCCGGGTAAATCAGTGCTCGACCAGAATTGGAAAAAATGGTCTGCCTCAGAGGCTGGGCCAGGTTTATAGTAGTTATTAATTAAGTTGAATTTCCCGCCTTCTGCACCATAGCCACTGTTGTCGCCCCAGTTAAAAAACACATTATTGCGGATATCAACCAGCGCTTCAGATTGCGGATAAGGCGGTTTTAGCCGATAGCCATTAATACGCGGGTTACGGCTGTCGTGATGGGCTATCACGTTACGAATGAAGCTTGCTTTAGCGCCGCCCCAAATACCACCATAACCGTGACTGCCTTTGTGGTGTCCTGCTTCTTTTAAGCTTTCAGAAATGATGGATTTTTGCAGCGTAAACCATTGATTATTATAAAAAGATGCAACCTCATCGTTTGCCCAACTCAACGAGCAATGGTCAATAATGATATGTTGTCTGTCTCTGGCATTTAACGCATCGCCTTCACCCTGTTCGGTTCCGGGACGAAAGCGCAGATAACGCAGGATGACCTGATTCGCTTTAATCGATGTTTGTGCACCGGTGATCACAATGCCGTAGGGGGATGACTGCCCATTTATGGTGACATTATCCCGGGTAATCTCCAGCACATCTTGCAGATGAATTACCCCTGACACCGCAAATTCGATAATACGCGGGCCTTTTTGCTTAACAGCATAGCGTAGCGTACCGGGTTCCGGATGTTCGGGATTATCGGCCAGAGACGTTACAACAAGTAATTTTCCACCACGTCCGCCCTGAGTATACTGACCAAATCCCAAGGCACCTTCGAAGGCCTTTTCAGGCCCCCCAGCCTGAGCCTGAGAGAGGGAAAGCGCAAACCAGATTAGCGTGCCAAAAAGCGTAATGGCTCTTGCCATAATGTACCACCTTTGAAAATTCACGTTGTAAACCGATTGGCTAATTGTAAATAAATTTATTGTGCCACCGGTAGCATTTCAATCAAAAATACACCAATATGACTGCATTTACAACCTGATAACTATTTTCACATATTTGTGGTTTTTACCCCATCTATTATTGTGTGGTTATCCATTGGCAGGTTGCATTGGCAAACACCGCTTGCAAGGCATTACTGTGGTCACTGCTAACCAAGCAACCCAACTGATCTGATGGTAAAAACGGGTATCGCCCAAATACGTCAACTTTATCCTGAGTGATCATGACCACCGATTCGCTGGAACGCGATGCCGCTACCCGTTTAAATTCGGCGTCCTGGAAATTATTGGCGCTAAAACCATGCTCCGAAGACCAGGCACACACCCCCAGAAAACAAATATCAAAATGAAATCGGCTGAGAGCCTGGATAGCCACATTATCAACCGCTCCGCCTACTATTGGGTCTAACTCTCCCCCGATTTGAATCACTTTAACCGCGTTCTGTTCCAACAAGCAAAGTGCAATTAACGGACTGTTGGTTACCACAGTGAGTTGTTTATCTGTTGGTAACATCCCGGCCAGAATTAAATTGGTACTGGATGCATCCAAAAATATCAATTGGTGTGCTTTTACAACGGTTAAAGCCCGGCCGGCAAGACGTTGCTTTTCATCGCTATTGCGCTGCAATCGTTCTTGCTGCGTGCCTGACGCTGGCGCAAACGACATTGCTCCACCGTGAATACGCTTGCACAAACCCTGTTCGGCAAGATGTCTGAGATCGCGACGTATGGTTGCTTCCGTCGTGCCTAAGCGTTCTGCCAGCTCGGACGCCATTACCTTATTTTGTGATCTGAGCTGTTCAATAATGTGCTGATGCCGTTCTTCAGGCGAGTATTTTTCCACAATCAAAACCTGTATTGCTTGCTACGCTAACCAATGAATACTACACGACTCATCAAATTTGTTCATTTATTTTTACTTTAGTTTATTTGTGTTTATTTAAACCAGTTTTAGCGTTATGATATCGTTTACCATAACGAAAACGAACATTTTATATCCGCCAACATGGACAACTCAGTCTCAAACAATACACCGCAAACACGCCTGGCTACCCGTATAATGTTCCTCAGTGCAGGCATGATTACAGCGGCCTGGGCATCGATTATTCCTTTCGTAAAATACAATGTGCAGATCAGTGACGGCGTGATTGGCGGACTTTTGCTGTGTCTTGGCGCTGGCGCCCTGGCAGGCATGCCGCTAGCAGGAGTATGGGCTGGCCGTATTGGTTGCAAGCGTCTGCTTACGGCCTCTGTACTGAGTTTTGCGATACTCTTTTTACTTATCCCGATGATGGAAAGCATCTATAGCCTGGCATTCACACTGTTCCTGTTTGGAATGAGCATTGGCTTAACCGACTGTGCCATGAACATTCAGGCTGTGGTGGTTGAAAAGGCCTCAGACAATCCACTGATGTCTGGCTTCCACGGGTTTTACAGTTTGGGCGGCATGGCTGGCGCGTTGGTAATGACAACACAACTTTCACTGGACGTGCCTGTTATGCTTGCTTGTGTTGTAACGTCCATACTGGTTGTGGCTATGCTGTTTTACAGCCTCACTGGATTACTAAATAACGCAGAGACTTCCTCGGGACCAATCATGATTATGCCTCGCAGTATTGTGGTGCTAATAGGCCTGGTGTGCAGCATTCTATTTCTTTCGGAAGGTACCGTACTGGACTGGAGCGGGATCTACTTAACCGAGTTCATGAACATTGAAACATCCAGCGCCGGGCTGGGTGTCGCCAGTTTCTCCGTGGCAATGACCATTGGCCGCTTAACGGGCGACAAAATTGTATCATCCATGGGCCCGAGAATCGTGATAAACGCCGGCGCATTAACCGCCATTTTCGGCTTTCTGCTTACCTTGCATACCGATACCTGGCAACTGGCATTAGCAGGCTACGCGTTGATTGGTTTTGGTTGCGCTAATATTGTACCCATTATGTTTTCAGCCACCGGCAAGCAAACCGTCATGCCTGAATCCATGGCCGTTACCGCAGTATCTACATTAGGTTATGCCGGGGTATTGGCAGGACCGGCATTGGTAGGTTTTGGGGCTGAGCTGTTCAGCCTGCCTGTGTCACTGCACATCATTGTTGGTTTAATGGTGCTGGCGCTGCTGATCAGCTTAAAGATCCGTGTGTAGGGCAGTCGACAACATTCACCGCCAACACGAGAAACTGCGCAGATAACCGGTTACCGGAAGCCGAAAACCGGGCAGCTAATGCAATATTATTGCGTACTCAAACAACGGCCACTTTCATATCGTTTGGGAAACACCGTTTTGAGTGTTTGGCTTAACGCCGCATAATCGTTAGCCAAGGCATCAGCTTGCTCAGCGTTCAACACCTGTCCAAATTTTTCAATGCGCTTCGTTTCTACCTGAGTATAGTGAAAAATAGCCATCTCTACCGGTTTGTTTTGCCAGCTCCCGAACATATCGTCGATGTTGTGTTGTGAGTCATCAATAAATACGATAGCGGTAAATTCGCGACCGGTTTTATTTAGGATCCACTCCAGCATCTTTCCTTTGTGCATGCCAGTGGTCATCATTATTCCCCGGCTATAGCTCATTTCACGTTCCAGCTTTTCCCGGTATTCCGGGTTGCTACCATCTTTAGGAAGCAGTGCAGAAATGCGCGTATTAATCCCTTTATTCAATAATTCTCTTTCCGTAGGAGAACGGTAATCGGGTGAGCGGGAAGTGAGCAACATCACGGGGTTTCCGGCAGACTGCCATTGTGCTATCAGCGCAGGCACCTGAGGTTCGGTTAATGCCATGGGGCTTAGCTCGTAAAGCATGCCAATCACATCCTCAAACAAACAACTCACACTTTGCTCGGGTGTGGGTTTAACTGGTAATTTTCCGCGCTGCCACTGATACCAGATATCGCCTCCCAAACCGCCGTTATTAGTAAGTAAGGTATTGTCGATATCTGACACGATTAGCACGTTTTCAGGCTGATACCGTTGATTGAGAGCCTCAACAACCGGCGCAATCTGATTAAACGAGATAACCTCTTCAACATAAGCACCCGTTTTATGCGGAACGGGAGCCGCGGCGCAGGCGGTTAAACTGATTGCAGCACAAGCAAGAATCACCGTCGCTAAAGGATTGGCGTAAATAGGTTTAAAAACAGAAGCCATAAGAATCAGTACATAATCAAACTTAGTGAGAATACTACACCAATGCGTCGCGATTACTGTTATTTCAATCGATGAAAGCTACAGGTACACAGGTGAACATGAGTTATCAGAGTCAGAACAGACCAATTGTCGAATTTCCGCTGTAGGAATATTTTGTATCGATATGGGTAAACCTCTACACTGGGAACTCATTAAGTCAGCACATTAAGCCAGTAACCCGACAATAACTGTGATGAACGCACCGCTCTCCACACTCGCCGAATCCGCTGTCATTCAGTTGAATGCCGTCTCGTTTTGTTATCCCAATAGCAAAACCACCCTGCGGATTGCGGACTGGCAGGTAAAACAAGGCGAGCGCATTTTTTTACACGGTAAGTCTGGCTCAGGCAAAACCACACTGTTGAATCTGCTATCGGGTATTATCACTCCAGTAGAAGGCAGTATTACGGTACTCAACGAGCCGTTTTCAGCATTATCAGAGTCTAAACGCGATCGCTTTCGGGCCCGTCATATTGGTGTGGTATTTCAGCAGTTCAATTTGATATCGCATTTAACTGTTGCGCAGAATATTCGGTTAGCGGCGCATTTTGCTGGTAATAAACACCCCGATAACGACCGATTAAAAACGTTAATTAACGCATTGCATCTCCCGGCAGACGTACTGCATAAAAAAGCGCAGCAATTGAGCGTGGGTCAGCAGCAGCGTGTTGCGATTGCCCGGGCGCTGGTGAATGAACCAGAAATTTTACTGGTGGATGAACCTACCTCCGCACTGGACGCCGATGCCAGAGACGCTTTCATGACGCTGCTTATTGATTTATGTGAGGCGCATAACACTACGCTTATTTTTGTGAGTCATGATCAGTCGCTCAGTAAGTACTTAACATCCCGCGTGTCAGTGAACGACATTCTCGTGTTTGAGGAGACAAACGCATGTTAATGTCGTTTGCCTTGAGCAGCCTGAAAAGCCGCGGCAAATCGCTTGCACTGACCTTTTTGTCCCTTCTGATCAGCGTAAGCGTGTTGCTGAGTGTCGAGCATGTTCGATTACAGGCACAAGCCAGCTTTAAGCGCACGGTCTCCGATGTTGACCTGATAGTGGGAGCGCCCAGTGGCCAGCTCAATCTACTGTTGTACAGCGTATTCAGAATGGGGTCGCCCACCAACAATATTGATTATGCAAGTTACACCATGTTGCAAAACCACCCGCAGGTAAGCTGGGCTATTCCAATTTCTTTGGGCGATTCACACAAAGGCTTTCGCGTGTTGGGCACCACTCAGGCCTATTTTGAGCACTACAAATACGGCAATAAACAACCACTCACCTTTGCCAAAGGCAATACGTTTTCTGGCACGTTTGGCACCGTAATTGGTGCTGATGTTGCCAATACCCTGAACTACAAGGTGGGCGATAACATTGTCATCGCACATGGTATGGGCGCCGTGAGTTTTCACAATCACGACGAATCACCCTTTACCATTACCGGGATTCTGGCCCCAACCGGCACACCGGTAGACAACACCGTGCATGTTTCGCTGGCTGGTATTGAAGCGATGCATCTGCCACCAGCGCAGTTACACGCGCTTTTGGAACACCCGGAAGAGGCTGACCCTCAGCTTCTGAACGTAGACAATGTGTCGGCCATTATGCTGGGGCTCACCAGCAAATTTGCCACTTTTACCTTACAGCGCGAACTCAACAATTACCCTGACGACCGCCTGATGGCCATTCTGCCGGGCGTTGCACTAGCTGAAATGTGGCAGATGATGTCGGGTATTGAAAACCTGTTGCGATTTATCAGCCTGCTAATCATGTTGTCATCACTATTCGGGCTGTCCACCATGTTACTCGCGTCCATGCAGCAGCGGGAGAAAGAAATTGCCGTGCTGCGTATTATTGGTGCCGGTGCAGGTACGATTTTTCGTTTGGTGTTGGTAGAAGCGTTATTACTGTCGGTAGCAGCCAGTGCCTCTGCCTTAATACTGGTATTTACGGTGTTTACGCTGTCGACAGACTGGTTAGCCAGTGAGTACGGTATGTTCATATCGGCCAAC
Source organism: Alteromonas sp. AMM-1 (assembly GCF_047290655.1). Lineage (NCBI taxonomy): Bacteria > Pseudomonadati > Pseudomonadota > Gammaproteobacteria > Alteromonadales > Alteromonadaceae > Alteromonas > Alteromonas sp. AMM-1. The sequence goes on from NZ_JBLBUE010000002.1 coordinate 50,997, forward strand.
GTATTTAACCAGCACAGCCTGATGGTGGTGGGGATTATTATGGTCGCTACACTTATTTGTAGTTTAATACCGGCTATCGACGCCTACCGCGGTGCGTTAAGCCAGCGTTTGTCATCCTGATTGGCAGATGTGTTTTGCAGGCTACCTAAGCTGTTAATTTGTAATAAAAACTTTTCAAAAAAGTTAACAGAAAAAACGAGCGCACCAACACACCAAAAAACAAACTTAATCTTTAATTTTCAAAAGCATAAACAAAACCCTCATGTTCAACCCACTCAGGAAATAGCGAATATCTAGCCTGCTTACGCTTATTTTTCAGGCAGGAAAGCACAATATTCTGTTGAAATTTAACATCAGCCACAGGATACTGTAAGCGCTTTCAATTTGACAAAACCGGCATTTTACCTGGTGTGTGATCTAGCCGACGAGCAAGTCTAATAACAAAAAACGTAAAAATGTGAACATGAAAGCCAGAGGCCATTGTGTCTCTTTTGCGCACTTCACAGGACACAAGCAATTCCTTCGTGGTTGGGAATACGCATTGGTTACTGTGAAGTGCAACTTTCAAATGTCCCGCCAATTAGCTGCTACTTACCCATTGTTTTTGATGATTTGAAAGACAACAAGCACGTTAAACAAAAATCATCATGGAATACTGCTAATGGAAATAAAATCAATTGTAATGGCAAGCGTCACCACTTTAATGCTGGCGGGTTGTGCCAAAGATCAGGAACAGAGCAACACAGTCGAGCCCGCCGTACCGGATGAAAGCAGCCAACCGGGCGATAACAGTCAAACCGCACAAATCTGGCCCAGGCTGGACATTGTAGTAAAACAAGACCCAGCCATAGAGGCCAGAATAGCTGAGCTACTCGGTTCGATGACGCTGGAACAAAAAATCGCGCAAATGATTCAGCCTGAAATACGCGACATCACCGTTGAAGACATGCGCAAATATGGGTTTGGTTCATACCTAAATGGCGGTGGCGCCTTCCCGAATAATAATAAGCACGCCACGCCGGCCGACTGGATACAGTTAGCCGAAGACATGTACCAGGCATCAGTTGATGATTCGCTTGATGGTTCAAGCATCCCAACCATGTGGGGTACCGACGCGGTACACGGCCATAACAATGTGATTGGCGCAACGCTGTTTCCGCACAACATTGGCCTGGGCGCAGCAAACAATCCTGAATTAATTGAAAAAATCGCCAATGTAACGGCAACGGAAGTCATGGTAACCGGTATTGACTGGGTGTTTGCGCCCACCGTTGCCACAGTCCGGGATGACCGCTGGGGGCGTACCTATGAAGGTTACTCAGAAGATCCTGTCATTGTAGGTGAATACGCCAAGGCCATCATTAACGGCTTACAGGGCCATGCAAATAATGACTTTCTGAGTGACAACCGTGTAATCAGCACGGTTAAGCATTTCTTAGGCGATGGCGGCACTGAAGGTGGCGATGATCAGGGCAACAACGTTGCATCTGAACAAGAGCTCTTCGATATTCACGCGCAGGGTTATGTAGAAGGCTTAACCGTAGGCGCACAAACCGTTATGGCGTCGTTTAACAGCTGGCATGGCAAGAAAATACACGGTAGTAAGTACCTGCTTACTGATGTACTGAAAGACCGTATGGGCTTCGATGGGTTTGTGGTAGGTGACTGGAATGGCCACGGTCAGATTGCAGGCTGCTCTAACGACAACTGCCCACAGGCAGTTAACGCCGGGCTGGATGTGTATATGGTGCCCACTCAAGCCTGGAAACCTTTGTACGAAAACACCATTGCTCAAGTTAAAGACGGCACCATTCCTTTATCGCGTATTGATGATGCGGTGAGCCGCATTCTGCGCGTGAAATTACGTGCCGGATTGTTCGACAAGCCCAGCCCGGCCAAGCGCAAATTTTCAGGTAAAACGGAACTGATTGGACAAGACGCCCACCGCGAAGTGGCCCGCCAGGCCGTACGCGAATCACTGGTACTTCTTAAAAACAAAGCAAACCTGTTACCCCTCGACCCCACTCAAACGATTCTGGTAGCGGGTGACGGTGCCAATAATATTGGCAAGCAGTCTGGCGGCTGGACCATTACCTGGCAGGGTACCAACAACACCAATGCGGATTTCCCAGGCGGTTCGTCCATTTACGATGGCATCAAATCACAGGTTGAGGCAGCAGGCGGCACAGTAATACTCAGCGAACAAGGTAACTACTCGCAAAAGCCGGATGTTGCCATTGTGGTGTTTGGTGAAGAGCCTTATGCAGAAGGGCACGGTGATCGTGAGAACCTGGAATACCAGCGCGGCAATAAAACGGATTTAGCACTTCTGAAAAAACTTAAGTCCCAGGGCATTCCTGTGGTCTCGGTGTTCATTAGTGGACGCCCTATGTGGGTCAATGCCGAACTGAACAGTTCCGATGCGTTTGTGGCGGCCTGGCTACCCGGCTCTGAAGGACTGGCCGTTGCCGATGTACTACTGACTAACAAAGACGGCTCATTGCAACACGACTTTAAAGGTAAACTGTCGTATTCCTGGCCGAAAAGCCCAACCCAGGCAGTGCTTAACCGCGGAGACGAAGACTACGCACCGCTGCTGCCTTATGGGTTTGGATTAGCCTATGGCGACGAGAATGTGCTTGCCGACGATCTGAACGAAAGTTTTGAACTGGACATGGATGACGTACAGGTGCGTAAGATGTTTGATGGCAAAATGCACGCGCCCTGGGAAATGGCATTGCTCTCTGGCGGCCAGTACGTCAACGTAAGCGCCAGTGTTCACACGCTCGGCTCGTTAACCTTCCGTACCGTTGACAAAGTGGTGCAGGAAGATGCGGTGAAACTCACCGTAGACGGCACGCAACCAGCGGAAATGCGCGTTGTGAGCAAGAGCCATTTCCGCGAAGACATGTTGTCTGATTTACAAGCCAAGGCAGCCTTAAGCTTTGAAGTAAAAGCAGACGACATCGACAATGCGAGTATTAAGCTGGGTATGAACTGCGAAGGCACCGCGGATCCGGAAGGCTCTTGCAGAGCCTACCTGGATATCACCGAATACATGCAGCAATTACCTCAGGGTGAATGGAGTGAAATGTCTGTCGACTTAGCCTGTTTTACCGCACAAGGAATACGCTTAGGTGACATTGTTGTGCCATTTGCCTTAAGCATGGAAGGTAATGTCGACCTGAGTATCACCAACATTGCCAGCGTACCGGGTAAGGCTGATGAAGCAACACTGAGCTGTCAGTAGAGAAATTAAAAAGCAGTAAATGAAGCAGAAGTCGGCCCGAACGACTTGTGAGGGCCTGCAACATGCGCAATGATGGGAGTAAATTCGCATCATTGCGCCATAAGGAATGAAAAAGCAACGTGAACCGGAATGACATTAAGCGAGTGGTAATTGTGGGTGGCGGCACTGCCGGTTGGATGACCGCCGCAGCGCTGGCCAACAAGCTACAAGGGCTGGCGATTGATATCGAGCTCATTGAGTCTGACAGTATCGGCACCGTAGGCGTTGGCGAAGCTACGCTGCCCCACATTCGCTTTTTTAATTCCGCGCTGGGCATTGATGAAGCCGCATTTATGCGGGAAACCGAAGCCACTATAAAACTAGGGATCGAGTTTTGTGACTGGGGTAACCTGGGCGAAAGCTACATTCACCCCTTCGGCGACTTTGGCCTGCCAATCAATAACGTTGAATTTTACCAACACTGGCTAAAGCATTTTCAGAGCGGTGCCATCACCACACCATTACATGAATATGCTGCGGGCGTGATGTCGGCAAAACACAACAAATTCCGCATACCCGAGCAGTCTTCCTCCAACATAGAACAACACTACGGCTACGCGTATCAGTTTGACTCCTCACTGTACGCCAAATTTCTACGACGCTATGCTCAGGCCAAGGGCGTAATGCGCACCGAAGGCAAAATCGTTGAGGTTAAACAACACAACGACACCGGTGAAGTGGTCTCACTGGTACTGGATAACCAGGCGGTAATTGCAGGCGACTTCTTTGTTGATTGCTCTGGCTTCAGAGGATTATTAATAGAACAAACCTTACACGCCGGCTACGACGATTGGTCTGAATGGTTACCCTGTAATCGCGCCGTGGCGATCCCCTGCGAAAGCACCGACCCACTGATGCCGTATACCAGAGCAACCGCCAAAGCGGCAGGGTGGCAATGGCGAATTCCGCTGCAACACCGCACCGGCAATGGCTTTGTGTACTGGAGCGAGCATATCTCCGACGACGAAGCCTGTAGTCAGTTACTAAACGCGCTGGATGGCAAGCCGCTGGCCGAGCCTAATCAGCTGTACTTTAAAGCGGGTCGACGTAACCTCTGCTGGAAAAAGAACGTGGTGGCCATTGGTCTGTCATCGGGCTTTTTAGAGCCGCTGGAGTCCACGTCGATTCACTTAATTCAGGAAGGGATCACCACGTTAATTGAGTTGTTCCCGCAGCAACGTCTTCAGCAACAAGATGCCGACGAATACAACCGCCGTATGGCGCTGAACTTCGAGCGGGTAAGAGACTTCCTGTTACTGCACTATGTTGCTACGAAGCGCGACGACAGTGACATGTGGCGATACTTCCGTAACCTGACCCTGCCCGACAGCCTACAAACCAAAATCGAACTGTGGCTGAGTCGCGGCTATATTCAGCGTTACGAGTTTGGTGTGTTCCTGCCACCCAGTTGGATAGCGGTATTGCTGGGGCAGAATTTAATGCCAACAGGATTTGATCCGCGAGTAAATAACACCTCTGATACTGAATTTATCCAAACCAGCGAACGCATGCGCAAGGCCATAGTTAATTCCGTAAATAACACGCCGTTACACCGCGAATTCCTTACCCGCTATGGCGCGGCATCAAACAGTAAGCCGCTTATGTCTGCCATGGCATCAACAACGTCGGAGGGCAACTAGCATGTCCGGCATAAAGCACATCGTCATTGCAGGTAACGGCCTTGCAGCGAACATGACCGCGCTTGCGTTACAGCAACAACTACCGCCTGACATCACTTTGACTTTGGTTAGCAGTGCAAAGCATGCGGATCTGGATTTTCTTTATGGCAGTACCAGCGTGCCAGACATGTACGCCTTTAACCTGACGCTTAACGTGTCTGAGCCTGACCTGTTGTTTAACACCAACAGTACATTCTGCTGGGGCAATTATTTTGATCGCTGGGCCATGACATCCTGCTCGTGGTTACAGGGCTTTCATTTGCCGTTTCCCGCCATGCGCGGCGTAGGCTTACATCACTTTGTTACCCGCCACGGTGAAACCGAGCTGGCAACTTATCTAATCAATGCACAGGCCGACAAAACCGGTAAATTTGCCCACCCGCCTGAAGACAATCGCCATCCGCTTTCCAGAGCAGAATACGGGTATCAATTTGATGCCAGCGCATTAAGCGCGCTGTATGCAAGTAAACTCAGCAGCAAGGTAACGGTGATCAATGCGAGCATTTCAGAGGTGGTTACAGACACCGGCGATATAAGCATAACCGGCTTGCAACTGACCAACGGCCAACGGATTGAAGCGGATTTATACATCGACTGCACCGGTCCTGATGCAAGGTTGTATTCCGCGCTAGCACAAAATAACCAAGCCCCAAAAAGCCGGGTCGAAAATGCACGAACCCTGTTTGCGATTCACAGCACGCGGCAACGCGGAGAAGCACTGCCTACACACAGGTACATTCGCGCTTGTGAGTTTGGCTGGCAAGCCGATACCTATCTGCGCGACAGCATTCAACGATTAACCGTGTGTTCGCCTGAACAGAAATCACAGGCGATAGACGCTCACGGGGCACAGGCCAGTATTGCCATGGCGTTTAGCGCCGGGCACCGGCAACAAGCCTGGACAGGCAACTGCGTCGCTATCGGTCAGGCAGCCAGTGTGATAGAGCCACTCACACCTGCACCATTGATGATGCTGATGCGCGATATTCAGCGCTTGCTGGAACTCATTCCGATAACCAACAATATGTCGGTAGAGGCAACTGAATATAACCGCCGCTTTATCGCCGATGTTGAACATACCGAGTTATTTCAAGGTGCGTTGTTTGCGCTTGAACATCTTCCAGACTCCTTGCCAGAGCATACCTATTGGCAACAGGCTGCGCAGTTTGTGCAAATTGAGAAACTTACCCGCAAGCTCACTCAATATAATCATCGGGGCATTCTGGTAAGCTACGATTTAGAACCCTTTAATGAACAGGAATGGCTTATGCTGCACAGTGGCATGCAGCGCCGCCCACAAACTTACGACATAGTGGCAGATCAGGTGCCACGCGCGGAGATGGCGAATCAATTAAACGGCATGGGCAATGTGATTCAGCAGGTGGTGAGCCAAATGCCGCCTCACGCTATTTACCTGGAAAAGCTAATGGCTTATCTGTCTCAAAAGCGCAGCCAATAAGAACGCAGCAAGGTCACGAAGAATAAAATGAAAGACACAATGCCAAACATCATAAAACACATAACCATTGTCGGCGGCGGCTCTGCCGGTTGGATGACCGCTGCCGCGCTGTCTCGCATGCTGCCCACTGGCGACGTTAAGATTACTCTGGTGGAGTCTGAACAGATTGGCACCATTGGTGTGGGTGAAGCTACTATCCCCGACATGATCAACTTTAATAAATTACTGGGCATCAGCGAAAGTGAATTTATTAAAGCCACCAATGGCACCTTTAAACTGGGTATTGAGTTTAACGACTGGGGTAAATTAGGCGACAGTTACTTCCACCCATTTGGCGGACACGGCGTCGATATGAACGGCGTGGACTTTCATCAGTACTGGCTACACACCCTGACAGCAGGAAATACCAGTGAGTTAGAAGATTACAGCATCTGTGCAGTCGCCGCGAAACAGAACAAGTTTGTGCTGCCAGAGCAAAACCCCAACTCAGTGCTCTCACATTTGCGCTACGCCTATCACTTTGATGCCACCGCTTATGCCGCCTATTTACGTAAATACGCAGAACAGCGTGGCGTACAACGCATTGAGGGCAAAATTGCCAGCGTGCAACAACACAAAGACACCGGCAATATTGCCGGCCTGACATTGGAAGACGGCACCACCGTGGGCGGTGAATTATTTTTCGATTGCTCCGGATTCCGATCCTTATTACTCGGCGACACACTGGGCGTAAAATTCCGTGACTGGAGCCACTGGCTGCCCTGCAACACCGCGCAAACGATTGCCACAGAACAAACCGACAAGGTTCTACCCTTCACGCGTTCAACGGCAAAAATCGCTGGCTGGCAATGGCGCATCCCTACCCAGCAACGCGTCGGTAATGGGCACATCTACTGTGACCGTTTTATGGATCACGACCAGGCTCGTCAGGTTCTGCTCGATGGACTCGACAGTAAACCCATTTCAGAAGTGCGTACCATTCAGTTTAAAACCGGGTGCCAGGAAGCTTTCTGGGAGAAAAACTGCATTGGTATTGGTTTGTCGGCCGGTTTTCTGGAGCCGTTGGAATCCACTTCGTTGTTTCTGATTCAGCAGGGTATTAGTCGCTTCATTTCACTGTACCCGGATGCCGGACTACACCCTGTGATCCGCAACGAATACAACCGCTTAATGACCCGGGAATTCGAACAGGTACGCGACTTCATTATTCTGCATTACAAAGCCACCACCCGCGATGACAGCCCGTTCTGGCGCTATGTGCGAGACATGGATATACCAGACTCACTAACACATAAGATGACGCTATTTCAGCAAGGCGGCCGCGTATTCAGAGACGATCATGAACTTTTTACCCGCTCCAGTTGGGTAGCGGTAATGGTCGGTCAGGGCATATTCCCCAAAACCTTCGACCCGATTCTGGCCAATATCCCGGTGGCGGATATTCAGCGTAGCCTGAACTCCATGAAGCAGGCCATGGAACAATCTGTTGCGCGCCTACCCGACCATGCAATGTTTATTGAAAAATATATCGCCATGCAACCAAACCCAACGTTTTCAATGGGACGACAATAATGTCAGAGCACAGTATTAAAAAGATTGTGATTGTAGGCGGTGGAACTGCCGGGTGGATGGCAGCCGCTGCCATGTCAAAGCTGTTGAATGACAACAGGATCACGATTCAGCTTATCGAATCAGAAGAAATTGGCACGGTAGGCGTAGGCGAAGCAACCATTCCGCACATTCTTTACTTTAACCGGTTGCTGGGAATTAACGAAAACGACTTCGTTAAGTTCACCAACGGTACTTTTAAGCTGGGGATCGAATTTGTCGACTGGGGGCAAACCGGTGAGTCGTATATTCACCCATTTGGGCCTTACGGCATGGACATGGAAGGGATCCACTTTCATCACCTATGGCTGCGCCAGCAAAAAATGGGGCAAGCCAAACCCATCGACGAATTTAACCTTCAAATCCTGGCAGCCCAGGCCAATAAGTTTCAGCGCGCTCAGGTTGAACTACAAGGTTCGCCGCTAAGCACCATTGCCTATGCGTTTCAATTTGATGCCATGCTGTATGCCAAGCACTTACGTGGCATAGCAGAAGCCAATGGCGTAGTGCGCACGGAAGGCAAAATCACCCGGGTAAATCAGCATCCGGAAAACGGCCATATCGCCAGTGTGGATACCGATAACGGCCATCACATTGAAGGGGATTTGTTTATCGACTGCTCGGGCTTCAAAGGCCTGCTTATCGAACAAACCTTAAATAGCGGCTACGAAGACTGGTCCCATTATTTGCCCTGCGACCGGGCCATTGCGGTAGCCAGCAATAAACTCGACGAGTTAACCCCTTTCACCCGTGCTACCGCAAAGTCAGCAGGGTGGCAATGGCGTATTCCATTACAGTCTCGCACCGGCAACGGCCACGTGTATTGCAGCAAGTTTATGGACGACGACACAGCATTGCAAAGTCTGTACGCCGACCTGAACAGCGAGCCGATTTCCAAGCCCAATTACCTTCGCTTTAAAGCCGGGATCCGCAAAAAGCCCTGGAACAAAAATGTGGTGTCGCTGGGATTGGCATCTGGCTTTTTAGAGCCACTGGAATCCACGTCGATACACTTAATTCAAACCGCCATTGCCCGGTTAATGACGAATTTCCCTGACAAGCTGTTTAATCAGCACGATATTGATTATTACAATGAACGTACGCGACTTGAGTACGAGCAGGTGCGTGATTTCCTGATTTTGCATTACAAAGCCACACGCAGAAACGACAGTCCATTCTGGCATTACTGTCGCACCATGGATATTCCCGAGTCGCTGCATAAGCGCATTGAGATCTACAAACAAAATGCCCGCTTGTACCGCCACGATAACGAGTTGTTTAACCACGTGAGCTGGTTTGCCGTTATGCACGGTCAGGGCATTCAGCCCGAGCGCTATCACCCCATTGCCGATATTCTCTCAGAGGATGAGTTACATCGTAGGATGGAAGAAATTCATACGGTGACAGGTAAGTGCCTACAGGTCATGCCGGGACACGAGGATTTTATTGCGAAGCACTGCAAAGCCAATTTGCCGGTCTAAACAGGTTAGCCCGGGCAACCGCTGGCATTACCCTATGCCTGCTAGTCGTCGCGATTAAGGGCTTCCAGTAATTCAATTTCGAAGTACAGATTGCTGTTTGGTGGGATCTTGCCCACCTGCCTTTCGCCGTAGCCTAGCTCAGCCGGAACCCACAACTTGCGCGTACCGCCAACCCGCATCCCCTGTAGGCCCTGAAACCACCCCTGAATGACCTTAGTTTTCGACAACACTGTTTGAAACGGTCGGCCTTTTTCATAGGACGAATCGAACTCCGTGCCGTCATCCAATAACCCGCGATAGTGCGCGGTGATCAGCGCGCCTTTCTTCGCCTCACTGCCCTCGCCCACAACAACGTCTTCAATTCGGATTTGCTCAGTCATGCCCTTTCTCATTTATTCAATATCGGGCGCATGGTAGCGCAGGTTTTAAGCTTGGGGAATGCTGGCAGGTAAGGAATATCGCAAAGCTACCTTTATAGCTACGCCTTAGACAGCAACGGCCCAGTGATGCTGCACTTCTTCCAATAAGATATCTTTAGCGGCTGCTTTGGCTTCGGTATCAGACAGCAAATCCAAAAAGTAACTAACCGGATTGCTTTTGTCTAAGCTTTCCATGTAAAGAGAACGCAATGCCGCATCAGTGGTGCGAGGTATATCTGATTGGCCTTTCTCGTAGCGCGCAATGGTTTGTTCTGATACACCAAACCGCTTACCCAACAGCTTTTGGGAAGCATTCAACTGAATACGCAGAAACTTAAACTCCTCGTTATTCAGCGGTCGGTTATTATCAACAATAACCTGTGCAATGGTTTTGTGCAGTCCTTGCATATCATCAATGGAGATATATTCCTCACCATCAATAGTTTCCGATACAAAACCGTTTTTAAGATAAATGTTTGATAAGCCGCTTTCTGCATAATGATACATGGTACGTCCCCTAATCAATCCAAACAGTAACTAACACTGAACTTGGGCTATCATGGTGATTCTTCAGGGCTACAGTTAGTTCAATAACGGTGCCCGCAGCTAACCCCTTCAAGTTAAATTTCCAATCTCCATTGGGCTCGGGTTAGGGTCCCTCCCTGAATACGGCGCGTTTGCTTTGCAGCAACGTTAAGATCTGCCCGGTTGTCACACCTCGTTCGATCATTCGCTGCTTAACATGCTGACTCCAGCGAATACGATGCGTGTGATTTTCGGCCAAATCCGAAATTATTTGCCTGGCTGTTGCTTCCGTCAGAGGAAACTCATCAACACCTTTAGGATAGTCTGGGCTCATTCGTAGCCTATCAACCTGGAACCTATCATTTTGATAGGTTAGTTAAACACTGTCAATTGCTTCTTGTGACTTCACACTGGCGGGAACGGAGTGATTCAGACCAAACCTAATTACCTTTTATCAACAAGCACAATTGAATCGCACAACGCCTGTAGCAGCAACTAGCTGTAATAACGCCCGTTTTTACCTTTATGCGTTCTACCGTTTACGGCGTTTTAACTCATGCAAGAAAACCGGTATACCTTAAACCTATTGCCATAACACTTTTACTGAACGATAGTACAGAGGTCATTACCTAAGCATTATTTGGTTTATCTAGGCCTGATTTTCAAGAGACCATAGAAATTAAGTTGACTGTGGAGTTAACTAGGTACACTGCGTTACAGGGATTTGAAAAAACGCACAGGAACTCGGAAACCAAATACTATTAATACAGTGTTATTGTTTCATATTGATAATATTGGTTCGCTGTTAATTGCTGAAAACAGCAGGCCAAGTGTGCGAATGGCCTGCCATTTTATTAGCACACTGACTATTGGAAATGATACATATGCGTTGAGGTTGATATTTGCAATTCAAGATTACCCTGTGAATTCCGGTAAGCTTTCATTAAGCCACTTTCGATTGTCCCTGACAGGTCTGGGGATTTTGTTATGATCCCTCCGTTACTGTCTATAGAAACCACATTGAATTTAGCGTATTCATTGTCACTGTTATCCTCAGTATAAATACCAATAAACTGCTGATTGTTTTCTCGTCTGGGGTCAACAATGAGATTTTGTACTCTGGCCCCTACAGTATTGTCATGGACTAGCTCGATGCCTTGAGGAGTGATTTCCAGTACCTTTAGTTTTGTTGTTGTACTAGCTTGTTCGACACACAACAGCTCTGGTTGGCTATCACTGTCGTAATAAAACGGCACTACCTCTTCACAAGAGAAAGACCAGTCGATGTCGGTATATAACAAATTGCCGTCCCTGATTACCATTTCATTCAGTGATCCTTGGTCGAGAATGTAAACAGCGGTGGAACCATCAATATCAACCGTAATGATGTCGTCCGCGTAAAACCAACTTCTTTGCGAACCGTTAACAAAGGTCTGATTGGTAATATCAAACACCAATAAATCCTTGTACGTCAGTATAATCGCATCGTTATTTCCGTCTCCGGTCACATCTACTGAAGACATGGCTACGATACTGCCATTAAGCATATCCCCAGGGGTTTGCCATACATATTCTTGGTCTAGTGCACGAAGAACAGAGAAACGCTCTGTGCGTTCAGATGAAAACGTTAAAAAGAGTTCATCAAGTCCATCTCCATTGAAGTCATCAACCAGTACCTTATTGGTTGATGAGCTGAAACCAAATCCAGTATTTGAAAAAGGCTCTGATCTGATTAGCGTGCCGGCTGATTGATCCAGTGAAACTAACAGGCTATGAAATTGGTAATTCTGATAAGAGGTTAAAACAAACGTCGGTAGCATTGACGCTGTTAGCCAGTCTGTCCACCCAACCGGACTGGAATACTCATCGACATATTGTTCCAACGTGTCATTAAATGTCAGTGTGGTTCCTTCAAGCTCCGCAGTGAATACTAATGCGCTGTTGTTTGCCCAAACAAATTCGAGCTTGCCATCTCTATCAACGTCACCAGTTAATACCATTCGTGTATTGGAATCCTGACTTATTACACCACTTAAAATCTCAAAAGTGTCGCCAGTAAACCTATAAATCCAGATATGCTCCTCATCGTCACAAGGGCTGGCGATAATTTCAAACCTATCATCGGCATCGACATCTGTAGTATCCAGCGCACACACTTCAACTCCATTCAGGTTGCCCTGGCTGTATAGTATTGTCTGGCTTTGCCCAGAATAAATAGTAATACCGTTGCTTGAAGCTATGATTTCACTGATTCCGTCACCGTCAACATCGCCGACAGCAAGTTCACTACCAAAACCATCTTCCAACTCCCACTCGGTTATCCAGCTCTGCGTGTCCACTACAAAGCCTGAGTCGGTGATTACTTCCAACTGAATATCATTGTCGACATTCGCCAGCATCATTTCATAACTGCGAGGTAGATCACGTCGGAAAATTTCGCTTCCATCCAGTTCAATAACTAATAGTTCATAGTTACCAGTGATAAATAGGTTGTCACTCACCAATAACGCTATTTCAGGAAGCGAGTCATTATCAAAGTCACTGATGACCGCACGTTTAATATATGCCTCACCTGTGCGCCAAAGTACGTAGGCTGGCTTATTTAAATCTTCAATAACGCTAATCGTATTTGCTTGAAAGGCAATAATATCTTTGGCCCCATCGCCGTTGATGTCTTCATAGACTAACCATTCTAATTTTTGTTTACCCGGTAAAGCATAAGGGTAGTTCCACTTCTGACTAAATTTGTTGTCTTTAAAGTCAGAAATAACAATACTCCCGAGGCTAGTTGCGCTGATATGGTCGTCGTAGCCATCAGAATCGATATCATCGAGGTAAAAAGGGCCTGACCTCCCGGTTAGTGACCAACTGAAAGGCAACTCTTTATCTATGGCTAAATGTGTTTCCTGTATGTTTAGTACACTAGATGTACCATCGCGGTTTATAATGCCAAGATTAAAATAGTAGGTTTGCCCCTGAAATAGTTGCTGCGTAGGCGCTGTCCAGTTTACGTATCCCTCGTCATCCATAAATGCTCCCTCTGGTCCGGATAGAAGGGTGGCAATATTCCCAGCACCTATATCAGCATCTGAGATTTCAACTTGAAGGCGGATTATTTCTCCCGGAGAGACTTGAGCCGGAAAGTCACTAATGTTGACTTGAGTGGGGCTATCCTGAATTGGGACGCTGACTCTATCAGACTCCATTGTGGTTATGCCATCAGACACCACCATCGACACGTGTAAGGCTTCTCCGAATCCAATTGTATAGGCAGGAAACGTATTGCCTGTGACGTCTTCAACCTTGACCCCATCGATATACCAATGAAACCAAATCTCTAAGTCTTCTAAATCAGTATCGGAGTCTGCGTATTCTCCTTCCTCAACAGTAATAGGGGCAGAGGCAAAATAATCGGCAGTTCTGTCAAAAACAGGATTACCCGCATAAGGCGGTGCAGAAAGCTCAGTTAGTGACACTATTGATTTGTCAGTTAAGTCACCGTACAACAGCGAATGGAGATCACGAAAATGGGCACCGGCATCTAATTCGCCATCATCATTAGTGTCGATTAGGTATGTCGCTAATTGTACTGCGATTTCAAAGGTTCCGGCGTGATTGCCTTCGAAGGTAAATGTTGTATCAGAGCTACCAGGAGTTGTGATAGGCCGCCCTTGGTAGTCCACAGCAAGTTTTCCCTTTGAGCCAATGTATATCTCACCAGTTAACTTGAGTTCTCTGAATACGGCACCGTCTTCAATGACGCCCTGGGTGTTAATTTTAAAAGATTCCGAGCCTATTGTAAGTGTGTAGTGCCTAATCACATCACTATTGGAATTCACACCAAGGTTAAAACCGTTTTTGACATACATAAACCCCGTTAGAGCATAGTCAATACCATTCTCCTGCCAATTCAAATTATCGAAATAAAGACTGAATTCTTTGTCCACGCTTTCTTCAAATTGATAAATTGTTATGGCTATCTGCCCATTCAGAGCGTAATCCTCAGACGGTGGCGTACAATCTTCGTAACGCTGAGATATTCGGACACGACTTTCAGCAGACCTCTCGCCTGAAACGGTGACTGTACCCAATCCGTGGCATGAGTGGATTAATTCGACTTCATCTCCATTATCCAGCCACGACCTGTTAAAGATAATTCCTGGAGGCTTGGTCTCGTAGTCATTATCGTAATCAGGAAATAGAAGTTTGTAAGCTTTACGAAACGCTTCAAATTCTGTGACATCCGCAGGCGAGGTCAGGCCCAGGTATCTTTCATCTGCAAGAGCAATGGCTGCGGTTTTAACTTCTTCCTCATCATAGTTATAGGATTGAGCAATAATTTCTGAATTTGTTGGCTCTGGTGGTGGGGTTACTACCGGTGGAGGTGTTACTGGAGCTGGCTTATCAGTGGATGATTCTGATCCACCTCCACAGGCAACAAGTAAACTGGTAGCGAAAAGAGTAATGAACACCCGCAATGTACGCATAATCATTCCGTTGAAAGGGCTAAAGTTATCCTTAATTTGCGGAAAATATCTCAAATATGAATCTTCGACAACAAGATATTAACATGGTACGTGAAAATCGAATATCAACCGATTTTTAGCAGACAGCGATGCTATTTAAAACCCAAAAAAACCTTGAATTGATATCTGCTCACAGTGAGCGATACAGTGTCTATTTGGCAAAACATGAATGACACTATATGCAGACTAGTATCAACGATCGCCGACTTTCAACAATGACTCCGATTACTCCAATGCTGCTGAGAAAATGTGTAATTTGTATGTATGTTATAAATGGTGACTTGCTATAAATGATAAATGCTTTAAACATACCGCCCAGCCCCAAAATGAGCTAAAGTCATGTTTTACAACCTAACATTGAATGGATTTTACATGTTTAGATGGCTATTCGTGATCGTGTTTTTGTTTGGTTGTGTGGCAAATCACCCACCATCATCTGAGTGCCACACTATAATAGACTGCACCCTTGTGATTAAAGCAAAGCTTACTTCTAATCTCTCTGTAAAAGAGACTTCATACCCTAAGCCTGTCGTCATTTCATTTTTACTTAACGATAGCGCGGAGGTCATAGCCTATGAAGTACTAACCGACGACAATAACGAAGCTCTGGAGAAGGCAGCTATTGAGGCAATCAGGAATTCGTCGCCATTTACTGAGTTATTTGGTTTATCTAAACCTGACTTTGAAGAGTTCAAAGACATTAGGCTAACAGTGGATTTCACGAAGTAATTCGGCGCAAAAACGACATGAAAACAATTGAAAAACTGGATCTGAATCTGCTTAAAACCTTTGTTGTATTAATGGATGAATGCAACGTATCCAGAGCGGCTGAACGATTGTCTCTTACGCAACCCGCCGTCAGTGGAATGCTCAATAGACTGCGGGAAAGCCTCAATGATCCGCTGTTTGTTCGCTCTCAGCATGGGATTGTGCCAACCGTCCGGGCCAAAGAACTGGCAAGCCCAATTAAAAAGGTGTTATCTGAATTAGATACCGCGCTACAGCCACCGGTGTTTTCACCTCAAACATCAGCACTCACGTTTTCGATGGCCGGTACGGATTACTCTTTGTCAGCGATTATTTTGCCTTTTATTAAAACGCTAAACGCTCTGGCTCCCGATATCCGAATTGCCACTCATTTCATACGTGATGATCAGATTTTCCAACAAATGGAAAAATCGCTGATTGATGTAGCATTTATGACCCCTGAAACTGCGCCGGGAGATTTAAAGGGTAAGGTTTTATTCAACGAAGAATACGTTTGTATTATGTCGGTCAACCATCCATTAGCCACTCAACAACAGCTTACCCTTGACGCATTCTGTAATGCCGACCATGCAATAGTGTCGTATCAGGGCGGAGCCTTCGCCGGAATTACAGATCAGGTATTAAAAGAGAAGGGGTTAGCCAGGAAGGTGGCTATTTCAGTTCCCAGTTTTTTAGTGTTGATGGAGCTAATCCAGCAAACTCAGTTGATAGCGGTAGCACCAAAGCGGTTAGTAACGAACAACATAAACATTAAAACAATGGAACTGCCCATTACCATCCCCGGTTTTACAAAATATATGGTGTGGCATGAAAGTACACACCTCAGCCCTGCACATCAATGGATTCGGCAGCAACTAGAAAACTGCATTAATCTGATTGATTGCTAAAAAGCCGTACGATTCAGTTATAACGTCAGGTTATCAATCCCATCAGGTTCGACGATTGGATTGAAATCGGTGTTCCTCTTATTCTCACGCCAATTCAACAGAGCGCAGGAATAACACATGACTTCAATTCAATGGCCACTTGGCTTCGTACCGGGATTTACCGACAATTTTTGTTCAAACGAAGTGATCATACCCAATATTAGTATTAGTAAAGCCTGGGACTTATTGATCACGCCATCCACATGGCCAACGTTTTATGAGAATGCCGCGAATCCTGCTATTTATGATGATAAAGGTCCGCACCTGTCACTGAATACGCGTTTTTATTTCGAGACGTTTGGTTTTCCCGTTGAAGCACGTGTAGTTGAATTTATTGCTCCCGTTAAAGGCGAGGCTGCACGTATTGCATGGCACGGCTGGTTTGGTGAAGGCGATAACCGTTTAGACGTTCATCACGCATGGTTGTTAGAGGAACTCAGTCACGGCCGATTGCGCATTCTTACGCAAGAAACTCAAAATGGTAAACCTGCCGTTGAATTGGCAAACACCGTACCCAATCCAATGATTAACGGCCATCAGGCGTGGCTGGACGGCATGGTAAAAGCTGCCTCAAAATAACGCATAGGTGTTCACAGTAAACAGTCATAAAAAAGGCCAGTTACCTGGCCTTTTTACATGAACACTAATTTTACAACACTTACATGCTATTAGTAGGTATAGCGAATACCAAACTTGAAGCGACGGTCGTTCAGGAAGCTTGAGCGCATATAACGCTGACCACTTTGGTCAAGTTGCGCTTCGGAGCTGCTCTTCTCGTCGAAGATGTTCGCACCGTTAAAGCTTAGCTGCACGTTTTCGGTAATGTCGTAGCGTAATGATACGTCAACAAAACTCGTGCCTTGTTGGAAAAGCGGGTCACCTGTGATCCAATCGCGATAAGCATTCAGGTACTCTGAGCGATAGTTGTACGCAATTCGCACCTCAAACTTCTCGTCCTGGTAAATACCAATCAGGTTAGCGGTATGGCGCGACTGTCCCATTAGGTCATCACGTCCAAAACGTAGATTGTTGGCAAACGAACCCGGATCTGGTTCGCCATCATCATCGGCATCCAAAAACGCCGGTGGTGGTGTGGCTGACGCATCAATAAACGTATAGTTTGCCTGAACACCAAAGTGCGACCAAATACCTGGAAGTTCGTCGAAGAAGTCCTGATAGGAGAACTCTAATCCGCGAATTTCAGCGTCATCCTGGTTAATCGGGCCAACGTATTGGTAGTTTACTGTTGCGCCATCCAGCGTAACGGTATCCAGTACATTTACACCATAAGTTATGATGTTTTTCAGGTCCTTACCAAAAATAGCGGCGCTGAAGTACTCTCCATCTTCGAAGTACCACTCAAACGACATATCCCAGTTAATCGCTTCAGTGGATTTCAGCTCAGGATTACCACCGTTTAAGTTAATTGATCGCAAAAGAACGTCTTCAAATCCACGGGGGATTTGGGCATTTGGATCATCAGGCGGCAATGGATCATATTCAATAGTTGTAAATGCTGCATTCACCGATTGAGCCGCACGTAAATCCTGGATATTCGGACGCGTAATGGCTTTACTGATACCAAAGCGCAGTAGCATTTCGTCGTTTAAGTTCCACTTCACGTTCAATGAAGGCAGGAAGTGATCGTCGGTTAAATCCACCTTTCGCTCAGTTGACGCCTGTTGTTGATAAACAATAGTTTCCGGCAGGAAATCAGCTGGATGATCGCGGTCCTCTGCGCTTTGAGGGTATTCGTCCTTCACATCGTCACTATCTTCATAAACCTCATTGTAACTGAGTTCACCGTCTGAATTCGTTTGCGTGCGGGTATAGCGCAGACCTACGTTACCCTCGATGTCCATGCCGTTGCCAATGTCTCTGTAGAAATCCAATCGCACATACAGGTTGAGGGTTTCTTCGGTAATATCAGACATCTGATCCGGCTGATAGATTGGCGTATATTTGCCGTCCTGAGTGCGACGTGCTAAATCATTCGCAGAATAAGGATTCCATCCACCATTAGCCAGGTCGGGTTCGTTCTGATAGAAATCAAAGAACTGGTGGGGATTGCGTAACAGGTTAGAATCCACGAATACGAAAGACGTGTTATCACCGCCCACTACACCACCGCGATAGAAGTCAGACATATCTACA
The DNA here is from genome assembly GCF_047290655.1 of Alteromonas sp. AMM-1. Taxonomy (NCBI): domain Bacteria; kingdom Pseudomonadati; phylum Pseudomonadota; class Gammaproteobacteria; order Alteromonadales; family Alteromonadaceae; genus Alteromonas; species Alteromonas sp. AMM-1. The sequence goes on from NZ_JBLBUE010000002.1 coordinate 69,831, forward strand.
ATTTCGTGTGCAACGGTATCGAAGTTGTTGTACATGGCCATACCGCCGTTCCACGCCTGAGATGCAGCCTGCCAGTTCATACCAGCGTCACGGTTAACCTGTTCTCGCTCTGAGTAACGCGCTCCAAACTTAACCGACTCAAACCACGAATCACCTTCAAACTGATAGGTTGCATCTGCGCGAAGCGCGGTTAACTCACCTTCACCGTCGCGGTAACCATCAGAGATGAAAGGCATAAATGTTGAACCTGCATCGGCGGTACTGGTTGGATACTGCCAAGCGTTCTGATTTTCACCTTCGTCGAAAATAAAACCACCAATATCCAGACGCGGATCATGTGAGAGTTCCAGATAAGGATTATCTAAATCAGGGCGGTAGAAAGCCTGAACAAAGGTATTCGCGCCAACCCACAACTCACGATGTTTAGATTCAGCGGTGGTGCGGTGACCGTCGATTTCAACCATCCAGTTGTCGGCAGGACGCATTTTCAGATTGAAGCTGATATCGTCGGTCATGGATTCCTGTTGAACGCCCACACCAAGGTTACTCAGTTGCAAACCATATGCGCCGTACCAGGAATCACCTGAATCGGTCAGCATACCTTGCTCCATCAAGCCGCCCGTAACCGGAACGGTTTCATCACAGAAACCCACCGGGCTTTCGTTGTTACCGTTACAACGCGCGATACCGTCGGAGGTAAACGGTTTAACAACCAGTTCACTTAATTCAAAACGGTTCCAGCTGTTTGCATCGGTAAAGGATTCGGTAGTTTGCTCTACTGAGTTACTGTCGTTTTCTACTCGAATATATTTAACGGTTAATTCGGTATCGTTGTCCGGGCTACGCCACTGACCGGCCACATAGAAACTATCGCGGGTTCTGTCTACCTGATTAGTACGAAGCTGGAAGCCCTGTGGCACAGCCACTACAGAACCGGCTTCCGGAATATAATCGCCGGTAAACGCATCCTGTGACAAGTTGTCACGCGGGTTAGGAGCAGCGGTTTGGAAGCCGTGAATTTCAGAGGCCAGATCGGATGTTGAGTACGATCCTAACAAACCAAATTCACCTTTAGAGGTTTTCCATCTGTCGCCAGCCACTACGCTGAACGATGGACTCCATTCCTCACGCAAATCGGTGTAGGTAGTATCAGCGCTAAAAATGAACACGCGGCCTTCGCGATCGAAAGGCTCTAATGTTCTTAAGTTAATTGAACCACCAATACCACCTTCAATCAGATCAGCAGATTGGTTTTTATACACGTCAACGCCGCCAATCAGTTCTGGCGGAATCGCAGCCCAATCCAGAGCACGACCACCGTTTGCACTAAATGCATCGCGGCCGTTGAACTCAGAGCGCACAAAGCCCAAACCACGGATCAGGTTACCTGAGCCTTCCGGTGAGGGGAAATCATCATCGCCAGCAGTAAAACGGGTTACGGTAATACCCGGAATACGCGCCAGTGCTTCTGCTACCGACAAATCTGGTAATACGTTTGCGTCTGTTGCTGTAATTGAATCCACGAAGGTTTTTGAAGAACGCTTTAAATCAGCGGCCGTTTCAAGTGCTCCCCTGATACCCTTAACCTCAATGACTTCCGTTTCGTATTCTTCAGCGTCCTCTACTTGTGTTGCAGGCGCTTCCTGAGCGTATGCCTGTTGAGTAAAACCCACAATTGCCATGGCAATTAAACTTTTCTTAAACTTTCCATCCGAACTTTTTTGTTGAGTGTGCCTTTTATCCATTCTCTTCTCCATCCACGCACCCGAGCTGAACTTTTTGTTTTTGTATTCAGTGACCTTTACTTCAAATGTAAGCGCTTTCAAAGCGGTTACAAAAAAAAGCTGTAAGCGTTTACAACCGTGAAGCAAAAAATATGTATTAAAGTGCCAACAATTTGTAACAATTTATATACATTTTTTTACCATATTCTTTTCAAGGTTATTTTTCAAGCAAATTTTCGCTTACAGCACAAAGTATTTTTCCATGACATCGTTATCCTAACTATATGATGGTAAAATAACTTTTTCTTAGTTCAGCTTTATTTTTCCGTCAACGGCCTTTTGAAGAAAGTCAGAAATTCTTACGATCTCGTCGCGGGCTTCGCAGTCGTAGCAGCGTTTTAAAATAGTGTTTATGGCATCCAGGTGATCGGCTGCGCCCTCTTTATCCTGACGTAACAGCTTCATTAAGGCTAATCGATAGTGGGCATCGTATTGGATTTGGCTTAATGCCACTGCGCGCTCAAAGCTGCTTTCTGCGTCTTCTGCGCGACCGAGTTGCAACTGCGACATGCCTGTCATGTAAATTTGAAAGGCGCGATTTTCACAGGTGTTTTCACGAACTTTGTCTTCATTTTTCTGCGTTTTCGCCGCAATTGCGTTCATTGAGGAATTGCCTTCAACTCTGGCAGCATTTGAATCGGTCATGGAGCTACCGGTGTTCACACCACCACCATTTACCTCCTGGCTAATTTGAGATTCCCGAACGCCTTCAATAAATGCTTGTCGGTTTCGTTCCACCCTGAGTGCGCACTGCTCATTTTCCTTAAATTTCATTTCGGCTAAAGCAAATTCGCCTGCGTTAAAGGCTTGCATCGCTGCATCTCCGGCCCTGCCGGTAACCGTAATGTTCTCAACTTCCTCCTCGGTATTCGCTGCCTGACTGTCTTCCTGATTACTGGCTTGCAGTTGAGTACTAAGCAGTACGGATACTGCTGTTAACCCTATCAAACAGTGCCTTACTTTTACTTTTTGACTCCTCATCTTTCTGTCCCTCCTGGTAGTTAACTGAACAAGCATAAAACAATGTACAACATTGCCGCCCAACATTATTAACAAGTTATTTACCATCAGCCAACACATAAATAACCGGAATCAGAAAATAGGTTAGTACGCTGCCTGTAGGTATTAGCTAAACAAGTCCCTGCTACCTGAGTAATGCAAATTCTGATATCAAACAAAGCACAGCTTCACCGCCATACCGGTAAGAATCACAGCAATCGCACCATCAAACACCCGCCAACGCAGTGGCGAACTCAATAACGTTTTCAATTTTGGAGAGAAAGCAGTTAGCGATCCAAACCACAGAAGCGAAGCAGTACAAGCGCCCACCGCAAACATAGCAGGTTGACTTTGCTGCGCGCCAATTGAGCCCAACAATACAACGGTATCCAGGTAAACATGCGGATTTAATAAACTTATTGCCAAGGCAGCCAACACAGTTCGAAACCAATGCTGCGGTTTTACCTGCTCAGTACGCAAACCTGATTTGCTTTTAAGTGCCCGATAGCCAGCCTGCCATGCCAGATACAGCAACATCGCCACACCACCAGCGGTAAGCCAGGGCAATAGCGCCGGAGCCACTTCGGTTAGACGATTAGCCGCAAATACACCAATAATGATCAAGGCTGCATCGCACAGCATGCAAGTAAGCGCTATCGCGACGCGATTTGCGCCCGCCATACACTGACTCAGCACCCAGATATTTTGCGCGCCAATTGCCACTATTAAACTCAACCCCAACAACACACCTGCAAGAAAAGACATAGCCCACTCCGTCGTAATTTGGTTTGCATTTTACGTACCGTGTGTTATTAATCTAATGAATAATAATCTTTATACATGCACAAAACTCATGATTGATTACGCACAGCTGCACGCGCTTTCGGCAGTGATTAACGAAGGCGGATTTGAACGTGCCGCCCGCAAATTGTTTATTACCCAATCTGCGGTAAGTCGCCGTATTCAGCAGTTGGAGTTACAATTAGGTGAACCCGTATTGTTGCGACAACAACCTCCCAAACCCACTGCTACCGGCACCCGGCTACTGAATCACCTTCAACAGGTGTTGCAATTGGAATATGGGCTAGGTATCAACGCGCTACAGTACAATAGTGACCCTCAAAAGCCCTTAATTGTAAGGCTTGCGGCCAACTCAGACTCCATTGCAACCTGGTTACCCGAAGCGCTGGTGACCACCAACAACGAAGTTAACACACGCTTACAATTTGAGATCGTGCTGCAGGATCAAACCGTCGTCCTGAATCGCATGAAATCCGGCGAAGTGATGGTGTGTATTGCCTCTACTGCTGAGCCTGTAAATGGTGGCTTGGTAAGCTACTTGGGCGCGTTGCGATATCGCGCAGTAGCGAGTCCGGCGTTTGTAGCAGCCCATGGCATTCAATCGGTAGCAGATTTAGCTGACGCCCCCTGTTTAGTGTTCGATGAACACGACAAACTTCAGCATGAATTCTTAACCGATATAGTTAAAGCTACGCCAAAACGCATTCACCTATGCCCCTCTTCAGAAGGATTCAGGCAATCGGTGGTTGCTGGTTTAGGCTATGGATTATTGCCGGAATTACAGATTGGCGATGGCATTGCGCGTGGTGACATGGTGGATTTAGCGCCTCACTACACACTCGACACGCCCCTTTATTGGCATTACTGGCAAACTGAGAGTCCATTACTGGCCAGTTTGCGAACGAATGCGCTCAGTGTTGCAAGGCGCCGGCTAATTCAACCTAATGCGCAATAATATCAGGCATTTACTTTGGGAATTTGCTCATTCAGCTTTTGTAGCATAACAATGAGTTGCTCGCGCTCCTCTGCTGAAAGCACTTCGAGAAGTCTAGCCTCTCTGGCGAGTGCAACATGAAGAATGGCGTCATGTTTTTCACGCCCCTCTGCAGACAAATTGATCAGAATTTGACGGGCATCTTTGTCGCTTTTTTCCAAGGTAATCAGCGCAGCACTATCCAGGCTTTTAATCGCCCGGCTCACGGCGGCTTTATCGAGTCCAATAACCTTGCACACTCTATTTGCCGTAATGGCAGGCTCTACCGCTAGTAACGCCATTACCCGCCATTCAACCACACCCACACCAAATTCACTGCGATAGTGTTGAGAAGCCCCGCTGGATAATTTATTGGCCAGGTAGGTGATCAGTGCCGGTACGTAACGTTCTAAATCCAGCTGTTTGTTTTTATTTAGGTTTTGTTCAGACATTAAGAGTATCTGGAAATTAAAACACCTATCTTAGCGACAATCATAAACATTGAGTAGCTTCAATATAGTTGACATATCAACCATATTGCCATTTAATAATGTTAATGATTAGTTAAACCAAGATGTCTCTATGCTCGATGTTATTCTTCAGGCGATCACGCCGTTATCAGAATCGGTGGTCAAGCTTACCTTCACAGATCAGGCTAACCGGCCTTTGCCTGCTTTTGAAGCGGGTGCCCATATTGATATTCGTATTAGCGATGCCATCACACGCCAGTATTCCCTGTGTAGCTCTCCCTCTAATCGCTATGCTTACAGTGTTGCCGTTCTTCGCGACCCGAATTCTCGCGGTGGCTCTGCGGCAATCCACGCTTCTTTTCAGCCTGGTCAGCGTGTTCAAATCTCCGCGCCCAGAAACCTGTTTGCCCTTAACCCGGAAGACACCAAAACAGTGTTAGTAGCGGGGGGAATTGGCATCACCCCCATCATGTCGATGGCACATGCTTTGGCAGAACAAGGTAAGGAGTTTACCTTGCTGTATGTCAGCAAGCCCGGTCAGCGCGTTGCGTTTGACACTGAATTGCAACATGGAATTTTTGCCGATCGCGTGCGGATACTTCAGCCAGACAACCGCGAACAAGTAAAAGCGTGGTTGACACAGAACATCGGTGAATATGGGGCGCAAAGCGGGTTATATACCTGTGGTCCAAACAGTTTTATGGACGCAGTACTGAGTATCGCAAATACGCTGAATTGGCCTGCAAACGCAATACATCAAGAGCGCTTTGGGCTGGAAAAAGTGGATACCAGAAGCGACAAAGCGTTCGAACTATTCCTGAAACGCTCGGGACTCACCATACAGGTAAAAGCAAGTCAAACCGCACTCGAAGCACTGGATGACGCTGGCGTTGAAGTAGATGCCAGTTGTGAACAGGGCGTTTGTGGCACCTGTTTACTGAACGTTCTGGAAGGTGAAGTTGACCATCGCGATGGTTATCTCACCGAACAGGAAAAGTCGCAACATAACCAGTTTACCCCCTGTTGTTCACGCGCTGTTTCGGCATCGCTGACACTGGATCTATAACCCTACACCCGAGATATTTCCCATGACCGTACAACAATTCTCCCCATCAGAAGCGCCGCCAATCCCGACAGAAAGCACAGCAGACACACGCCACAACTTCCCGCTGGATATGTGGTATGTGGCGGCCTTAAGCAGTGAATTGACCAACAAGCCACTGGGCCGAACGCTGTTAAATGAGCCCGTGGTGTTATTTCGCACTGCCGACGGTGCGGTAAACGCGTTAGAAGATCGCTGCTGTCACCGTTTCTTGCCCTTGTCTGCAGGCACACTGGAAGACAATGGCGTACGCTGTGGTTACCATGGTTTGTTGTTTAACGGCGACGGTAAAGTCATCGAAATACCCGGCCAGGACAAAATTCCTTCGCGAGCGAGAGTACAGCGCTATTCGGTAAAAGAACAAGATGCCTTGATTTGGATTTGGTTTGGCAGCGACGTAAACAGTGAACCCACTTGTGAACCACCACACTACCCGGTTCACAATAATCCCGCTTATCATTACAGCGGTGATGTATTCCACTACAACGCGCCCTATCAGTTAGTCCATGACAATTTATTGGATCTGAGCCATTTAGGTTACGTGCACCTTAAAACCATTGGCGGTAACGCCAGTATTCACATGAATGCTCAAATGGATGTAACACAGGATGGCAACAGCGTAAAAGTAGTGCGTCACATGCTGAATTCAACGCCACCACCGACTTACAGCGCCGCTTACCCGTTTAGTGGCAAGATAGACCGCTGGCAGGAGATCGTGTTTCACCCCTCACATCTGGAAATCTGGACAGGAGCGGTGGAACAAGGCAGCGAACCGGTTGATTCACCGGACCGTGGCGGCTTTCATATGCGCGGTTTTCACGGGCTAACGCCTGAAACCGACGAAAGCTGTTTTTACCTGTGGACCATGGCCAGTAACCCCACTCAAAACGTGGAAGACACCATGAAAAAGGTGTTCGACCAAACGGCCTTTACCTTTGATGAAGACAAGGTAGTGATTGAAGCCCAGTATGAAAATATGAAGCGCTTTAACGGCAAGAAAATGATTGATATTCACGTGGATGTGGGTGCAAACCGGGCCCGCCGCATTATTGAATCACTGAAGCAGGCGTAAATATCATAACCCCATAAACAAACAGCCCGTAAAGGGCTGTTTTGGCTCGCTGGTTATTTGAAAATACTTGCAAGCTGAAGCCGAGCAAGAAACCTTTTATATTACAGGGCGTCCAAATGCTCGCGCCCAATAACACGCGTTATTTCGACCGCTTCCATATCGATGGCGCGGAAGTAAATAGCGTGTACTCCATACACACTCCGCCGATATCCAGTTCGAATGTGCTCAACCATTGGATATGTTTGTGGAGATTCAGCAATAGCAGTAAACGCAATTGAAATCCATCAAGATATTTTGTGGCTTGTTTTACCCCAAAACGTTCAATACCGAACAAGAATAATCGCTCAATATCTTCCGCCGCATCCGGAGTTAGTTGATAGCGAGGCATACGTTAACCTTTCTTTGCTAACACCGCCTTTTTTATGTCTTCAACCGATAAAGTGCTATAACCTTCGGACGCCAGGCGATTTTCGGCTTGAATAAGCAAAAGGCGAGTGCGGGTTAATGCTTCTTCGTCTTGTTTACGACGCTGACGAATTAAGTCGTTGATCACTTCGCTATGACTCGCATATTCCTGGCTTTCAACCTGAGATTTTAGCCATTCTGCATTAGGCTCGCTTAAACTGATACTTTGTCTGGTTGCCATCGCCGCCCCAATATGATGCAGTATTGATTCGATATTAGCTCAATACTACACCAAAGAAGCCACTTCATCTTCAAAAAAGATAGCTTCTCGTGAAAACACGTCGTCGGGCCGGTTAGGACATGTATTAGTTTCTATATAAAACTAATACATCGACGATTAACAGGCCCGAATAAAGCGTCTTCTATTTTTGATAAGTCGCAATGGCCTGCTTCACCATAGCCGCATACTGCGGATCTGCCTGTTCGTACTGGGCCAGCATACGCTGCTGCACATCGTCGGTACACTGGTGTAACCCTGCTGCGATATTGTGAACCAGCTGTCCTTTCTGACACGGGCTCATCAACCTGAACAAATCACCCGCTTGTGAGAAGTTGTCGTCATCACGGTTGTCGTGAATACCCAACCAGGCATCCTGCTCAAGCGGCATCGGTGGCTCAGCTACGTCCGGCACTTCTGCGGGGGCGCCCTGCTCAGCACGGTCATTCGGATAGAAGTTAGCCCCGCTGCCTGCAACCGCAGGATTAATTCCTGCAAACGCGCCATCTCGCTGGTAGTGATGTACCGGACAACGCGGCGCATTCACCGGAATTTGGTTATAGTTCGCGCCCATGCGGTAACGCTGCGCATCCTGATAAGCAATCAACCGGGCTTGCAACATACGGTCTGGCGACGCGCCAATTCCCGGTACCAAATTGCTCGGTGCAAATGCTGCCTGTTCGTTTTCCGCAAAGAAATTATCCACGTTGCGATTCAGTTCAAGCTGGCCAATTTCAATCAGCGGGAAGTCGCTGTGCGGCCACACTTTGGTGACGTCAAACGGGTTAATGTAGTAATCCTGCGCCTGTGCTTCGGTCATGATTTGCACCTTCACCGTCCAGCTCGGGAAGTCACCTTTATCAATGCTTTCCACCAGATCCTGCTGCGCACCGAAGGCGGGCTTAGTGGCCGCTTCTTCGTTGGTCAGAGTTTGAATGCCCTGGTTGGTTTTAAAGTGCCATTTAACCCAGTAACGTTCGCCGTTATCGTTCCAGAAGCTCAATGTGTGTGAGCTATAACCGTTAACGTGGCGATACGAGGCAGGAATGCCGCGGTCCGACATCAGAATAGTGGCCTGATGTAGCGACTGTGGGTTGTTCGCCCAAAACTCATACACGGCCTGTGGATCCGGCAGGTTGGTACGCGGATTTTTCTTTTGCGAGTGAATGAAGTCAGGGAATTTAATGCCATCCCGCAGGAAGAACACCGGCGTGTTGTTGCCCACCATGTCCCAGTTACCTTGCTGGGTATAAAACTTCACCGCAAAGCCACGAGGGTCGCGAGCGTAGTCGCTGGAGTCCTGACCACCGCCGACGGTAGAAAAGCGCAAAAATACCGGCGTTTGCTGACCTTCGGTTTGCAGGAAATCAGCAATAGTGTAATCACTCAGACTTTTAGTTAGCGTGAAAGTACCGTACGCGGCACTCCCTCGAGCATGCACAACACGCTCTGGAATACGTTCACGGTTAAAGTGAGCCAGCTTTTCAAACAGGTAATGATTGTCGAACGTCACCGGGCCACGGGCACCGGCTGTGCGGCTTTGATTGTCGTGCGCAACTGGCGCACCTGAACTGGTAGTTAATGGGCAACGTTTTGTCATGATACTTCCTCCAATTGGTTTTATAAATTAAAAACCATTTATTTGATGGAAGTATCCTAACAACACTCATTAATTAACTATATCGATATATATCAATCAAGCTAATCAGTTTTTAGAATTACTCAATATCGACCAACCGCACGTCGACAATCATCACTGCGTTCGGCCCAATCGCGCCACTGTTACCCCGCTTTCCCCAGGCCAGTTCTGGCGGGATCACGAACTCATAGCGCGCGCCAACTGACATCATCGGCAAGGCTTCCTGTAACCCTTCAATAGCTTCGCTAATCGCAAAGTCTTCGGGTAAGCCCTTCTTGTAGGTGTCGTCGATAACCGAACCGTCGCCCAGCATGATGCGCTGATGCACCCTAACCCGATGATGCGGACCAGGCTGTTCACCTTGTGCATCGTCGATAATGCGGTAAATCAGCCCCGATGCGGTTTCGGTGGTATCGGGGCGTTGACGGTATTTAGCTAGCACATCCTGGGTCAGATTGCGGTTACTGCCCCGGGAGCCTTTTGCTTGTTTCTTTTGTTTTGCCATTACTGTTAAATTGCTTTATTTAGTTTGGATCTTTCAGCAAGCGTATCCCATAAATACCACCAGCAACAGAGCCAGAGGCAGCACTAAAGCGCAGTGTAAGCACGTTTGCCTTGCGCATAGCCGGACTTAAAGGGTAATCCACCGTGTAAAAATCCGTCTCAGGCTCACCAACCGGTAGCGATACGTCTGCTAATAGCTCGTTGTTCAGTGAAACCGAGAACTGTCTGCCTACGTCACCTTTAAAGTAAGTAATTCGCAATACGCCAGCCTCAAGCACTTTATTGCTTAAGCGGTATTCAAAGAAGCCAGTGGCGTCGCGCCAGTGCATGCCGTTATTCACCCCTGCACGCGTCTGCTCGCCGCGGAAGTCATGCTCAACTTCTGGCTGTTGCTCTCCAGGCGTAATGGCATCTACTGTCATGGCTTTTAGTGCGGCCAGTTCAGCCGCTTTTGCATTAGCACTTTTTACGTAATCATCGAACGCGGTTTCCTGCATTTGCGGCCAGTACACCTGATAACGGGCATCGTGCAAACGGAAGAAGGGAATAAGACGCGTAACGGCATTTTCGTCAACCGGGTTCGCAATAGCCACATTACCACTGGCCACAAAAGACAGCGACGTAGGATCGGGGCGTTGTAGATGTTGCAAGAATGCCTCTGGCTCACCCAGCATAATAGGCAACGCTTCAGGCGGGCATACCGGTCCAGCGGCAATGTGACCCATACGGCTGTCGTCAGCCACAAAGTTCAGCGTTTCATTTTCAAATGCCGTAACAGGTGTCGCCATGACCACCGGCCCGTACATCACAGAATAGTAGTCCTGACCATCCGGTAATTGCTCAGTAGTAAGCATTGGGCTTAATTTGAAGGTTACTGTGTCACCGGTGTTCCAGTCTCGCGTTACCTGCCAGTAACCGTTTGTGAGCGCGGCACTTATTGGCTTGCCGTTAACACTAATTACTAACTCGCCCTGAGACCAGCCGGGTTGACGCAGATTCAACGTAAATGGCGTGTCATCGAGTTCGGTATTCACCGTTAAAATCACCGCGTTATTGTCGGGAAAAGCCGTTCGCTGAGTAACGGTAACGCCGGTTTCCTGCCAGTGTAATGAGGCTGGCATAAACAGGTTTACCCATAAGGAACCATCTGAGTGAGTAAACGCTAACTCTCCATATTTACTATGGTTTTCAATACCTGAGCCAACACAACACCACATAGAATCATGTACCGAAGAATACATGCGGTAATGACCGGGACGCATGGACGTAAAGTACACCAGTCCACCGTGCTGCGGGTGCTGGCTGGATAGAATATGGTTGTACGTGGCGCGTTCGTAAAAGTCCAGATAGCGGGCATCACCCGTGCGAAGAAACAGCATTTTGCTGAGCTTCATCATGTTATAGGTGTTACAGGTTTCCGGCCCTTCGATGTCTTCCACCATAGGGGTGAAGTCTTTGTCATCGTGGAAATGCTCTCGCACGCTGTTGCCACCCATACTCACGCTGCGATGCTGACTCACGGTATCCCAGAAGAACGTCGCTGCTTTTTCCCACGCGGCGTCATCGTTCAGCTCAGCGACACGCAGGGCGCCGATGATTTTCGGAATTTGTGTGTTGGCGTGTAAACCAGTCAACTGATCCTGACCCGCAATCAAAGGTTGAATGATTTTCTGGTGAGTGAACTGTTGTGCCAGCTTCAGATAACGCGGGTCGTTGAAAATAGCGGCCATATCGGCAAACACTTCATTGAGCCCGCCGTGCTCTGAGTACAGCATCTGCTGGAATTGGTCATCGGTAAGATTAGCGGTGGTGTCGAGTATCCATTCGCCCAACGAACTTAACATAGCTTTTGCCAAAGGCTGATGCGCTATCTCATAAGCATCGCGCAATCCGTGAAAAATCTTGTCAATATTGTATAGCGGCACCCAACGGTCGTTCAGACTGAACAAATCCGCTTTGATTTCGCCGGCTTTAATTTGCGCCCACATAGCCTGACTGTTTGGAATACCGCCGAGATACCCGCCCGTTGCTTGTTGGGCGCGGTGCAGTTCATTCAGCATATATTGCAAACGCTGTAACAAGGCTTCATCACCCGTTGAAGCATATGCCAGACTCAATGCACTTAAATAGTGACCGCCAATGTGGCCGTCCAATCCTGAGTTTTCCCAATTGCCGTAGGAATCTTCTTTGGGCGCAAGCCCCGCTTCGCGTAAATAGGGCGCAAGCAACCGGTCTGGCTCCATGGCGAGCAAATAGCTGACATTGGTGTGCATTGCATGGGCAAAAGGTCCGTCGGTAATGCGTACCTGAGACAAGTCAAATAATTTGCCAACTGGCATAGTATGGAGGGCAGCAACTGAGCTTGCCTGCTCAGCAGAGACTTGCGCCTGAGGATTAGCGCTATCAGCACTACATGCCGACAGTGTCGGCAGCAGAGCGCTGGCGCAAAACGCCAGACACCATTTTTTAAAGACAGGATTCATCATAGCGTTTTGCTTATTGTTGTGTGTTTATGGCTGGCCGGGCTTTCCGAAAACCGGCATACCGTTTTCGTCCCACTTCAGGTGCTTCACAAACGTGTGGCGGTCTGGGTTCCACAGTGGGTCGCCTTCGATTTCAGTGTACTGACGGCAGTGATACACCAGCACGTCATTGCCATCCTGATCAACGGTGAAGCTGTTGTGGCCCGGACCGAACATTTCTTTAGGCTCGTTTGTCAGGAACACAGGCTCCTGCGACTTAGTCCAGCTGGCAGGGTCCATAAGATCGCTGTCCAGGTCGGCGTACAACAAACCCATAGCGTAGTTTTCGTCGGTAGCGCTGGCGGAATAGGTCATGAAGATCTTGCCGTTACGCTTAATGACGTTTGGCCCTTCGTTCACCCAAAAACCAATGATTTCCCATGGCAACTCAGGCACAGTTAATCGTGCGATATCACCGGTAATTTTGGTTGGGGTTTCCATCTTCGCCAGATACAGATTTGAGTTGCCGCGGATACCCGGCTCTTTCTGCGCCCAGCAATAGTACAACTCGTCGTTGTGATAGAAGGTGGTGGCGTCAAGACAGAAGGTATCCCATGGCGTTTCAATCTGACCACAGAATTCCCATTCGCCGTCTACCGGGTTGGCGTCGTCACACTTGATGGCGTACATCCGGTGCTGGAACAGATCATCCTTGATTTCGCGGCTCGGGGCGGCGGCGAAATACACATACCACGCGCCTTCATTGAAATGGATCTCGGGTGCCCAGATAAGCTCACTGTAGGGGCCGGTGTCGGGCTTAGTCCAAACCATACGCGTCGGCGCTTGCGCCAGGCCTTCGATTGTTTCTGCACGGCGTAATTCAATTCCATCGTAGGCAGGGACTGACGCAGTAAAGTAATAAAAACCATCAGTGTGCTTGAAAATAAACGGGTCTGCGCGTTGAGGGATCAACGGCTCATTGGTATTCATCATGACTGAACTCCACGTGTCATGTTAGAGGTAGAAGGCACGGTGTCGCTTGCTGTCGTTTCAGATTTAGCATTCGCGGCACGGTTTTCTGCAACCACTTTGGCAAGCTTTGCGTATTCGACGTCGGTTATCACATAGCGGTTCATCAACCAGCCCACCAGATAATGGAAGAAGCCTGAAATTACTGTGAGCATCAGTACTATGCCGGTAAGGGTGAATTCACTTTGTTCTGTACCTGGCGTGTATTCGAAATACGCCAGTAACCAGCCAACCAATGCACCCGCTACACCCATACCAGCCTTCTGGCAGAATGAGATACCGCCGAATGCCAAACCGGCCACGCGCTTACCTTCTTTGCTTTCACCATAGTCAACCACTTCAGCAATGGCAGACCAGAAAATTGGGGCGTGCAAATCCACTACAAAGCTAATGAGGAAGAACAACACAAACGCCAGTACCAGATCGTCCGGGCCAACCGCAAAATACATGACGACAGATAGCAGGCCTACTGCCATTTGACTAAAGCGGAACAGTTTTACCTTGCAGTAACGTTTGGTGATCCAGGTAGAGGCAATCATGGCAAGAATGGCAGCACCCACGCCGGTAGATAAGAACAATGACTGCATGCCTGAATCGCCGCCCAGGTAATATTTTGCGTAGTACAGGGCTACCGAGCCGCGCACAACATAACCGATGGTGCCTAGTACACACACGCCACATAGAATCAGCCACTGATCGTTTTTAAACAGCAGCGACAATTGCTCTTTAAGTGGTTTGTCTTCCACTTCGTGCTCAAGGCGCTCGGTGGTTGCAAAGAAGCAAAACATGAACATCACCACTGCGAGCACTGCCATCAGCCCCATTGCAGCCTGATAGCCTGCGGCGCGGTCACCGTCCCACATATCTGCACCCGCCATCCAGGGCACAATAATGGTTACCAGAAACGCTGCCACCTTGGCAAAGAACAAACGATAGCCGTTGGCCGACAGCTTTTCTTTCGGATCAGCGGTCATAACACCAATCAGTGATATGTAAGGAATGGTTACCGCAGTAAACATCAGCGTAACGAAAATATAAGTAGAATACGCCCACACAAGCTTGGCGTTGTAGTCGACGTCAGGGGTACTGAATGTCAGAAAGACGGAAATACCAAACGGCACCGACAAGAACAGGAAATAAGGACGATAGCGCCCCCATCGGCTGGTGTAGCGGTCGGTCACCATACCCATCAGTGGGTCACTGATAGCATCGAGGATGCGAACTAACAGGAACATTAAAGCCATGTCAGATGGCTTGAGTCCGAATATATCTGTGTAAAAGAAGGTGATGATCAACATCATTGAGGAGATCACCACATTGACTGCCATATCCCCGGCGCCAAATCCGACTTTTTCTAACCGTGTTAACTTCTGCGAAACCATACCGCGCTTCCGACTGAATACCTGCCAAAGCAGGTCATTATGAATGGATACCGAGCCTGAACATTAGCCCCGTGTTAACGACATTTGCAAACCAAATGTTAATAACAAATATACTATTATCATACTTTTAAAATAACAAGTACTTTGTCTCAAATACTCGTCCGGCCGCTGATTTTTAAGCCAGTTAAAATAGAAAAAGCCCGGCAAGCCGGGCTTCGTATTTCAGATTATTACATTACATTTTGTAACGTACGCCAAGAGCAAATGTACGACTGTATAATCCGTTGTAGAAATTGTGTGTATCCTGATACTGATAGTACTCAGAGAAAATTTCTTCAGTGATGTTAGTCGCATCGAAAGTAACGGTTAACGTGTCAGTAACATCATACGTTAACTGTAGATCCAATGATTTTTCTGGCTCCTGATAAATCGGTAATGGGTTCGCAAACAAGCGGGCCTCATAACGACGCAGGAAGTCCTCACGCCACACATATGACAAACGCATATCGAAGTCATCATTGTCATAAATCAGTACCGCTGAATATGAACTGTCAGACACACCAAAAACAGGCTGCTTGATATAATAATCTAAATCACCGGTGGTACGGTCAAAGATTGGAATATCCTGCTCAGAATCAAGTGCGGTATAGCTTGCTTGAATTCCTAAACCATCCAGAATTCCTGGCAAACCTTCCGGGAAGTAAACCAAGCCAAGTTCCAGGCCGTTAAGCGTAGCATTCGATGTATTACCTGGCTGACTCAGGATATATGTACCAGGCGCATCATCCAATGGACCTTGCGCAGTGATTGAACGCACAGAATCGTAAGACAAACCTTCAATATCGCGATTGAAATACGTTGCATAAACCGTATTACCTTCACCGAAATAGTACTCCAGAGAGAAATCCAGGTTAGTAGATTCAACAGGCTTCAGGTCTGGGTTACCACTCGAGGCAGTTCCATAGCCAATGTCCGTTACGTCAGGGAAGTACTGCACATAAGAGTTAAGTGCACTGAAAGCCGGACGTCTAATAGTCTGTGTATAAGCAAAACGGGCAACCAGATCATCGGTTAAGTGATAACGAGCAACTAAACTAGGCAATAAAGAACTGTCGTCACGTTTGGCTGAACTAGGATCCAAAGCTCGATCGAAGAACTGCATATCAGCTTCAGCTGATTCGTAGCGTAAACCAATCTCACCATCTAACTTGCGACCCGCAATAGTTGAAGAGAATTCACTTTCAACATACAAAGACAACGTAGTTTCTTCGATATCGAAGTTGTAGAACATATTCAATAATGCGTTGCCGGTAAAGCCGTAACGATCACGCCATACATCGCGCTCGCCAAACGCTTTTTGTGCGTCCATAACAACCCACGAATCAGGGAAGGTTGCACGCCCATCAAAGAATCCACTGTTAGTACGGTAGTAAGATTCGTCGAAATCAGACATAGCGGCACCCAGGAAACCATTAATATCGCGGTTACCTTCAGTTGCCGTTCTCTTATCCAGGAACAAACCAAACTTCACGTTCTCGAATATATCGCTGTTAAGCGTATATTCACCATCAAATGTAAAGGTTAACGCGTCACCTTCTGATGCAGAGCCATTATCATAGCCTTCTGCGACAGTATAAATACTCGCATCAGCTGGGTCGGTTCCAATTACTTCTACCGCAGGCACACCGTTTCCAGTTGGATTAATGTGGTGATACAAGCGAGGATGAACAGTTGTATTACGCAGGGCAAAGAAGTCACTTTCGTACTCAGATTTCTGATAATAAATCTCAGACTCCAACTTTAATTCATCGCTGATGAACCATTTTCCGCCCAGTGCAAACAAATAGCTGTCGGTACTGGCTTCAAAATAATCACCAGAATTGAAGTTAAAGGCATTATTGATATAGCGAGATTGAATAATATTTGTACCATCAATCACTTCAATTGGGTCATTCGCGTCAACACTACCCCACCAATCCACGAAGTAAAAATTCAATGTATTGAAGTTGGATGTACGGTAACCATTATAGAATGCTTCAAAGGTATATTCTGATGAAGCATTTGGTGCAAACTGCACAGACAAGTTAACTGCTGGGCGTTCACGTTCGCCGGTATTGTCGAAACCAAATACAGCATCACGAGCCAGATAATAAGGTGTGTCTACACCATTAATATCAAGGGTAGAACCTGCCGCAAATGGTAGACCTTCTTCGGTACCCGGCTCCCAGCATCCACCAGCACACTGGTCAGGAAATATGCGCTGAAGTGGCGTAAAGCCAGCAGCCGGAGATTCGGTCATAAATGGCACCATAGCACCGGCGGTCAAGGTTTGGTCCCGGTAATTAGTGCGTGTGTATGCCACATTTAATAAAGCACCAATTTCTGCACCGCCATCTAATTCCCAGCGATTCGAAAATAAAGCACTTAATTGAGGATCGGTTTTGTCTGCCTGATTCTGATTAATCAAACGACCTGCTAACACCACAGCAGCACCATCAAAATTGAACGGACGTTGTGTATTTACGTCAATTTGACCGGCGATACCACTGCCAATTTGAGAGGCAGAGCGGGTTTTATAAACGTTAACACTTTCTAATAACGCTGCGGGAATGTCAGCTAGCGCTACAGCCCGACCAGATGAAGTGAAAATATTACGGCCGTTTACCGTTGTGGTTACGTCTGATAAACCACGGATAGTAACAGTGTTAACTTCACCTGCACCGCGATCTGTAACCTGAACACCGGTTACACGTTGTAAGGCTTCGACAACGTTATTATCAGGAAACTTACCAATATCAACAGCAACAATTGAATCAACAATCTGCTTTTCCTGACGTTTGATGTTGATGGCTTTATTCAAGCTACCACGAACACCTGATACTTCAATTATTTCAACAGGCTGTTCATTTGAATTAGCGTCCTGAGCGTATGATGCCTGCCACGACATGGCCAATACAATGGCGGTGGCAACGTGCGTTCGCTTGAACATAAGAGTCTTCTCCCAGTTTAAAATAACCCAGGTTAATTACCTGGGTTGCTTACTCCGATACCGGGTGCGAGTGTGCAATTCCGGCTATGTTTTGATGTTGTGCTAACTGTTAATTTTTTGTTATTCGCTATCATATTATTGTATGACTATTAGACTGTCAACTTCCAAATGTTAAACAAATTGAACTTTTTGATCTGGATCCAAGTCTGTCGATACCTTCATACCTGTTTATACAGAGCAAGCAAATAACATACAAATATCCTTTATTAACATAAGCTTAATACATAATAAAAACACATTCCCACCATTCGCGAGAATCATTTAGGAGGTATCTTTGTGACTTTTATGTTTTTTAGCAACAATTTCTTATATTTAACAAAATGACCAATTTACATGGTGTTTACATAGAATTTATCTGTGATATTCTGCTTAATAATAATTATGTATTACAATAGTATTTTAGTAGGTATCACTATGAAAATTAGGTATTCTGCGCTGGCGCTATTACTCGCCAGCCTTGTTAGTGCTTGTGGCGGTGGCTCCGGTGGAAGTACCTCTACCCCAACCACACCTTCGAATCCTGGAGGTGGTACAACAAATCCACCTTCAACTGGCGGGGGAACAGGTGGTGAGGGTCCGATAGCTAATCCAACTGTAAGTACAACACCTATTTTTCAGAATATTTCGGTACACGACCCTTCTGTAATTAAAACATCTGAAGGCGAGTACTATGTTTTTGGCTCTCATTTATCCTCAGCCAAAACTACAGATCTAATACGCTGGAGCCGAGTTGCTGATGGCGTAACCGATACAAACCCGCTATTTAATACTTACGCACAACAAGCAGCAGAAGGCATAGCCTGGACTGATGACTGGGTTGGCTCTTGGGCAGCTGATGTCGTACAACTCGAAGATGGGAAATACTATTTCTATTACGACCATTGTGCTGAAGATCCTGACGGCAACTGTATTTCTCGTTCGTATTTAGGTGTCGCTCGCGCTGATAGCATCACTGGGCCATATGAAAATATTCAGCTAATTCTAAAGAGCGGACACAGAACAGAAGATGGGCCAGGTGTAAATGGCGAAAGCTACAATGGTAATGTCCACCCCAATGCCATCGATCCTGATGTGTTCTTTGACAAAGAAGGCCGTCTATGGATGGTGTATGGCTCATACTCAGGCGGCATTTGGGTTATGGAATTAAATCCTTCAACAGGACTACCATTGAATAGCAATAGCTATGGCACCAAGCTCACTGGGGGATTTTATTCAGCGATAGAAGGGCCATTCATGCTCTACAACGCCAAGCATGACTATTATTACTTATTTACGTCTTACGGCGGTTTCGCTCAAAACGACGGTTACAACATGCGGGTTGCCCGCTCGCGTAACCCCAATGGTCCATTCACAGATTCCACCGGACAGGACATTATTGATGCCAGCGGAAGTTGGGACAATATCGCTCCCTATGGAAATAAGATCATCGGAGGATTTAAGTTTGCCTCTGAGCTGGGATTATCGGGCACTGATTATGCCTATATGGCACCGGGTCACGGTTCGGCAATGTATGATGAAACACTTGGGAAGTACTTATTGTTTTTCCATACTCGTTTCCCTAACCGAGGCGAGCTACATGAAGTTCGTGTTCATGAATTGTTGTTTAGCGATGATGGATGGCCGTTAGTTGCTCCACACCGATATGCACCTATTGTTGGTGAGAATATCGTTGATGAAGAGGATATTCTTGGCATTTATCAGGTAATTAATCACGGAAAAGACATCAATCGCACAGTAAAAGAAGCAGAGTATGTCACGTTAGACAACAAAGGGAATGTGTCTGGTGCAATTGAGGGAAGTTATACATTAGAAGACAATACATTAACTATTCAGTCTACCAATGCAACGTATTCAGGAAAAGCCATGTGGCAATGGCATCAGCAAGAATCTAAGTTGGTACCGGTATTCTCCCTTGTGTCAGGCAACGGCTACGCCGTGTGGGGAACACGCATGCCAGTGGTTGATTACGAAGAAGCGGTAGATGCTATTATATCCAGCCTTACATTTGCAGACGTAGTGACCTCAAACCTCGCACTCCCTACCGAGGGACTATTAGGAGCAACATTAACCTGGACTTCCTCTCACCCCAATTACATAGCTACAGATGGAACTGTTACAAGGCCATCATCGGCAAATGGAGATGCTTCCGTAACGCTTACGGTCTCGGTAACGCTGGACTCCGTAACTGAGACGAAAAGTTTCACGGTAACTGTGCGTGCGGATTCAGGCAGTGGATTGTTAGCGCACTATTCTTTTGACAATACCCTTGCCGATCAAAACAATGTATTTACGAATGCAATAGCAACTGGTGCAGTTTACACCGATGAAACAGGCTCTAGTGAATACGTAAGCGGTGTGAACAACCAGGCTTTACTGCTCAATGGTAATGGTGGGTTAAAATTCACCGGGCAATTAATCAACGGATATCAATACACAGTATCTTATTGGGTATATCCAACCGCAGAAACACAACACACTCCCTCGTTCTTTGCTGGCACCGATGCTGACAGTTGGTTAAGTTTCGTCCCGCTTAGCTGGGATAACAACACATTGCTGTGGAGTAACAACAATGGTGTTTGGTTTGACGGTGCAACAAAAGAAAAAATCCCTCTAGATACCTGGTCTCACCTGGCCTTTAGCGTTAACGAAGGAACAATTACAGTTTATATCGATGGCGTGGAGAAGTTCACGGGTACCGGATTCCCAGATCTGTTTTCAGGTCAGGATGGAGACTTCCTTTTCGGTATCAATTACTTTGATTGGGATCCGCTGTTTGAGGGAAGAGTTGATGAATTCAAAGTCTTCGACAAAGCGCTGGATGCCACGGAAATCAATAACCTGTTTGCCAACCCATAATGATAGAGAGGCGCTTTTGCGCCTCATGCTTAACAAGGAATGAATTTGATGTTTCGCAAATCAATTGTATTTTTAGGCGCCAGCATACTGGCATGTGGTGCCCAAGCCAACAACCCACTATTTACCGACGTATTCACAGCCGACCCAGCAGCCCTGGTGCACAACGACACAGTTTACTTGTACACCGGCCATGATGAAGCGCCTAACAACGATGTGTTCTTTCAAATGCACGACTGGCTGGTTTTCAGCTCTACCGACATGGTGAACTGGGAAGCACATGGCCCGATTATGAAAGCCACCGACTTTACATGGGCTAAAGGCGATGCCTGGGCAGCGCACATGGTAGAAAAAGACGGTACGTTTTACTTCTATACCACCGTTCGCCACAAAGACGACAAGCCAGGCTTTGCCATTGGTGTAGCAACCTCAGATTCACCTACTGGCCCGTTCAAAGATGCCATTGGAAAAGCACTGGTTACCGATGACATGACCAAGCATACCCCGAACGATTGGGACGATATCGACCCCGCTATTTTCATTGAGGAAAATGGTGATACCTATATGTTTTTTGGTAATTTGGTTCCTAAATACGTGAAGCTCAAAGACAATATGATTGAGCTTGACGGTGAGATTAAGGCACTTGATTTACCCAATTACACCGAAGCGTCCTGGGTGCATAAAAAAGGCGATAACTACTATTTAAGTTACGCCTGTGAATTCCCGGAAAAGATTTGCTATGCCATGAGCAAAAGTATTCATGGCCCATGGGAATACAAAGGGATCCTGAACGAAATTGCCGGAAACACAGAAACCAACCACCAGTCGATCATTGAGTTTAAAGGCAAGGATTACTTCATCTATCACACAGGTGCAGTACCACCAATTGATGGCAAACCCAGTGGTGGCCGGTTCCGTCGTTCTGTGTCCATTGACCCACTTTATTACAACGAAGATGGCACGTTAAAACGCGTCGTCATGACAACGGAAGGTATTCAGCCTTAAGGAGTTACATTATGAAAAGCAAATTGCTGGTAGCCACGTTATTTGGCGTTGGTTTGTCGTTCGGCTGTGTGTCGGAACAACACGACATCACCCTTACTGCGAACCTGAAAGAGACAGGCCCGCTGTTACACAAAGACATCTACGGGCAATTTGCCGAGCACCTTGGCCGGGGTATTTATGAAGGGATTTATGTAGGACCCGACTCCGATATTCCCAACACCAAGGGGTTTCGCAATGATGTACTCAATGCATTAAGAGCAATAAAAGTCCCGCTGGTGCGCTGGCCCGGCGGCTGCTTTGCCGACGAATACCACTGGCGCGACGGCATCGGTAAACAGAGCGAACGCCCGGTAAAGGTAAATACACACTGGGGTGGCGTGGAAGAAACTAACGCTGTTGGCACACATGAAATCTTTGATTTCATCGAGCTACTTGGCGCTGATGCGTATATAAACGGCAATCTGGGCAGTGGCAGCGTACAAGAGATGGCGGAGTGGGTTGAATACATGACCTCCGATAAAAACTCCACTCTGGCTAATGAGCGACGTAAAAACGGTCGCGAAGAACCCTGGGACATCGCTTACTTCGGTATTGGCAACGAAAGCTGGGGCTGTGGTGGCAACATGAGCCCGGAATACTACACAGACTTGTATAAACAGTACGCGACGTTTATCAAAACACCTCGTGGTAAAAAGCCTAAACTGGTGGGCAGCGGCGGACATACTGAAGACACACAGTGGACAGATGTGCTGAGCGCAAATATTCAGCAAAACATGGATGGGATCAGTTACCACTTCTATACCTTGCCCAACAGTGACTGGCAGAAAAAAGGCCATGCTACTGAGTTTGATAATGACGATTGGTTTGCCACGCTGGAACGTACGTATAGGATGAACGACTACCTGAAAGCCAACATTGCCAAGCTGGATAAAAACGATCCGGAAGGCAAAATTGGCCTTTATGTAGATGAATGGGGTACCTGGTATGATCCAGAACCTGGTAGAGAGCCTGGCTTTTTATATCAGCAAAATACCCTGCGCGACGCCGTTGTTACCGCGGTTAACTTTAACCTGTTTAACCAGTACGCAGATCGCGTACACATGACTAACATTGCGCAAATGGTTAACGTACTGCAGGCAATGGTACTCACCGATGGCGCAGATATGCTGGTTACGCCAACTTATCACGTATTTGGCATGTACAAAGTGTTCCAGAACGCTACTGCGATACCATTTACGATTGATAGCGGTGCATACCAACAAGGCGATAAGCAATTACCTGCAGTAACCGCATCACTGGCATTGGGGACAGATGGTCATGTTTATTTAGCGCTGGTGAATCTTGATCCAGAGAATGAAGCAAGTATTGAGCTTAACTTGAGTAACGGTAACTTTAGTAAGCTTACCGGTGAGTTACTGACTCACGACGCTATAACAGCAAAGAACACATTCTCACAAAAAGAAGTAGTGAAACCTGCTGCGTTTAGCGCTTCGCTGAATGATTTAACCTTGCCAGCTAAATCGGTACTGGTGGGTCGCTTGCAGTAATATCGCTTACTGTAATAGATACAACCGTTCGACCCCAGGCGGAAAATGCGTCACATCAGACCGTTTTCTGCCTGTTCATTTTTATCGGTCAAATGCGGTTTACCCTTCAGATAACTTCGCCGAAATACCTTAAAATAGCGAGTCAACGCGTCAGCAGACGCGGTATCTCCAGCCAGTTTTAATACTTCAACACCGACTTCTGCAGTACACAACTGATAATCATGGGCAGCCTCCCGAAGCAAATAATCAGACTGTGCAACCGGGCGCACCCCCAATACCGGCAAATGCTGCAAGTACTCACTCTTGCGAAACATTCGGCGCGCTTCGCGCCAGGTGCCGTCGAGCATAATAAATAATGGTGTGCGGCTGTCTGGCACGCTATCAAGATTGTGAATGCATCGCGCTGGCTCTGCATATTCATGTGGGAAAATAATAATAGGCGCGTAACGCGCATCGTTGAGCAAGTCCAGTAATGCTTGCTGGGGCTCTAAGCGTTGCCAGGTAAAGGCGAAATTGGTTTTCACCACATCTGCAATCAAACGTCCCGTATTGGAAGGCTTGTAGCATTCGCCTTTCGCCATTAAAAACAAAAACGCTGCGTCAGCCATAGGCGCAGGGGTATGAGCACACATACAGTCTGGCACTGGCAGCAAACACCGCTGACAGCGTTTTACCTTTCCACCACGTGCAGCAAAGGGTTTGGTTGATAAAGCCAGTTCGCGCTGGCGGAGTGCAAGAATAGCGTTGTGCAAAAGTCAGGACTTCAAAGGTAAAGAAGCATAGTATACCTGAAATGCCAATTTACCAGTTACCCTCCCCGGTTATGTCTTTCAAAATAAAAAAAGGGCACTAGAGTGTAATAAATTAGCTTTCCAGCCACTAACTAACAAAACAACACTATGACGAAATAAATGGGTAGCGATTTTTACACCACGCAGATACTGCCTTATGCCGGCATCATTATTAAGATCTGCCGTGCTTACACCAATAATCAGGAAGACTTCGAAGACTATTATCAGGAAGTGTGTCTGCAGATATGGCGCAGCCATGAGCGCTTCAACCACAATTGCGCCTGGACAACCTGGATTTACAAAATCGCCCTCAACGTGTGTTTAACGTATTTAAAAAGGCAAACACACTCGCCATTAACCTTTACGTCTGACCCTCTGCCAGAGCAAGTAATGAGTGACATTCAATCCGCTCAGGATGAATCAGTCGGATACTTGTACAAAGCAATTCACCAGTTATCTGAAATCGACAGGGCCCTAATTCTCCTTTACCTGGAGCAACAATCGAATCAAGTCATCGCGGAAATACTCGGGCTGACAGCGAATAACATTGGTGTTCGTATATCGCGAATTAAACACCGCCTGAACAAACTATTAAATAATTTGGAGACCGGACATGCGCAAATCCATTGAAGACATCTGGCAAAGCGGATTTATTGACGATATGGCACTGATTGCTCCAAAAGTGAATAATCT
This sequence comes from Alteromonas sp. AMM-1, assembly GCF_047290655.1. Classification (NCBI taxonomy): domain Bacteria; kingdom Pseudomonadati; phylum Pseudomonadota; class Gammaproteobacteria; order Alteromonadales; family Alteromonadaceae; genus Alteromonas; species Alteromonas sp. AMM-1. The sequence continues at coordinate 94,668 of NZ_JBLBUE010000002.1, forward strand.
GTATGCGATGAAGTCAAAAAACCTGGTAGACAAATTTGAATCGCTGTTTGCTGCAAATCAGAAGGCTGTGCTCTTTGCTGCGATGGTTATTGGCAGTGCCGTGGCTTACGTTGGCGCGCCATTTGTCGGCGCAATAATAGCAGCAATGCTAACTGGACTAGTAATGGCAGGACACGGACAGCTAAAGAAATTAAGCAAGATTAGCAAGGACCAATCTAGCTTTGAGTACCTTAACGAATTTGATATCTGGTTAGATAATGCCATTGCTCAGTACACCCAAATTTACCGTTTTTTTTACCCTGCACTTTTTGCAATTTGTACTGTGCGATATGCTTATTCTGACAATGCAATAGCAGTGCTAACCCAACTGGACATGGTTAATAGCAACGGAATGCCGTCGTTTACTGTTTATGCTGCAATCGGGCTCATTTCACTTATTTTGGGCGTGGCAGGAGCAAGGATTTACCGCGCTGATGTCACCATGGTATACGGCCGTGAAATTAAAAAGCTCAAGGCATTACTTAATGAAATGAAGGCGTTACGAGAAGACTAAGATTAAACAAAGCACAGGCTGAACCTGTGCTTTGTGCATAAAGACGTCGATTAGAACTTACCGACTACGGTTAACATAGCATTTATTGGTGCCGCTACAGTTACCTGATGAGTTGAGTGTGCATTAGGGTAATACACTTCGTCGGTCAGGTTTTCAATGTTCAGCTGAACGCGAAGATCATCTGAAATATCGTAGTATGCCGACGCATCAACACGCGTATAGCTCGGTAACACAGCGCTGTTGCTGTTGTTAATAAAGCTCTCGTCCTGATACGTTGCCCCTACACCAAAACCAAAGCGGTCATTAACCTGGTAGGTAGACCATACTGAGAAGGTGTTTTCCGGCAGCTCACGTGGGGTCAGTCCGGTTGGGCCTGTGCGCTCTACAATTTCCCCGTCAAGGTTGCTGTAGTTCACCGTTAGGTTCCAGTCGTCGCTAATTGCACCGCTGAATTGCAGTTCAAAGCCTGAAATTTCAGAGTTGATCACATCCAGTGTGGCCGGATCGTCATCAGCTACCTGTGGCGATTTCTGTTCGTTTTCAAACACCGCAGCGGTGAAGCTCACCCCTTTCGCAAAATCCCACTTCAGACCAATTTCCTGGTTGCTGTAAGTATCTGGATCGAGCTGGCTTTTGTCGCCATTAATATCGGTGTACTGCTCGCCGCTACGAGGCAAAAATGACTCGCTGTAGCTGGCATACAAAGAGATATTTTCCTGCGGCTTATAAATCAGCCCGGCACGTGGCGATACCTGGCTGTCTTTGCGATTTTGCGTGTTACCCGCTTTCGCATCGAATACTTCGATATCAAAGCTGTCGAAACGCGCACCCAGCACCAGGTCCAGATGTTCTGAAAGCGCAATTTCGTCTTGCAGGTAGAATGAAAACACATCCAGCGTTACACGGGTATCATCATTAAGCGCGGTAAACGCAACAGTAAACGGTGTGCCTTCAGCATTCACGCCAGCCATGCCGCGAATGTTAAGTGGTCGCTCAATGGCAAAAGTCTCTTTGTCGTTTCCTGAGGTACTGAATACAGGGTTAAAGCGGTTCTGGTCTGAGTTGGTTTGAATGAATTCAGCGCCGGTGATCACCACATGGCCAATGCCACCTGTCTGGAATTCACCAATCAGATTGCCCGAAAAAATCAGGTTGTCACGTTGGGTGTTATCAATATACCCGTCAAGCTCAACGGTATTTTCGGCTGCATCAAAGTTGTTTGCGTAAAAGTTTGCATACACTTTGTCGTAATCGCCGTAAAACGCGTTCAGGTTTCCTTTAATAGTATCGGAAAACTGATGTTCTACGTTGGCACGAAACACATGCGCATCCAGTTCGTGGTAATTGTTGTTTGGATCGCCAAACGTAATGTCTTTTAACGCTTCAACGGGCTTGCCATTTTCCCCAGTGGGGATACCGCGATCAATAAAGCGATCGTGGTTAATGTATTCGTAAGATACGTCCAGCACAGTATCAGCGCTGAGTTCAAACCGCGCTGTTGGATTAAAGCCAATACGCTCACCACCGAAGAAATCGCGGTGATTTTCCAATGATTCATACATTGCATTTACGCGTACTGCAGAGGTTTCACTTAAGCTGGCGTTAGTATCGATTTCTGCGCTGTATCCACCAAAGGTATTCAGCGTAGCTTTGTATCCGGTAAACGCATCGTCCAGTCTGGCTTTTTTGGATACGCGATTCAGGATCCCGCCGGTACCACCGCGACCAAACAACAATGCGTTAGGGCCGCGCAGAATTTCAACCTGTTCAATGTTGTAAAGTGAACGGAAGTACTGCACGTCGTCGCGGTTACCGTCAATATAAAAATCGGCGGTTGATCGTACGCCCCGGAACACTACTGAGTCACGGTGCCCCTCGCCCATCGAGGTATTCACGCCTGGCGTGTAGTCAATAATTTCACCAATGCTGGTGATACCACGTGCGATGATTTCATCGGCGGTCATAATTGACAGGCTCTGAGGCACATCAATGATGGGGGTGGGGGTTTTTACCGAATTCGATTTATTGAACGACAAATACTGCCCTTCAACAACAATACGCTCCGGATCGTCTTCGGTATTTGCCAGTGCAGTATTGCTAATAAGCAACGCTGCGGTAATCGCAGATAGTTGGAATTTCAAGCCATTCTCTCCATTTGTTTGTGTGCGTTCTTAAAGCACAAGCCTGTGTGCGATGCGTTATTATTGTTGTTAGGTGTCCAGGGACTGCGATCGCGGGAAAGAATGTTAATGCGAATTATTATTAATTTCAACCAATGTAAAGAATTGGTTATATTTGATTATTCTAAGCGAATACCTGCGCCAATTCCGAGCACAATAATGCACGCAGGTAATCAAGCAGCGTAAGCGCTTAGCCGGTATTTACAACAGACAAAGAGTCTGTTGTAAATGCCAGCTAACTTATTACCCGTAGCCCGTACTCAAAAGAGGTTAAAAACGGTACTCTAAGGCGATGCTGTATTGTTTTATTGCCATAAACTGATGCAGACTCACACCGCCGTTCAACGAAACATTATCGGTGAGAGCCCAGGCAACACCTACGCCACCAAGTACTCCCCATTTGTTCGCTTTGTCTGTGCTTATCGTCGTCCACTCGGCAGACTGCTTCTGCATGGTCATGCTTTCAATGAAATAGTAAGCCACACCCGCTTTAGCATAGAAATGAAACGCGTCATTGATGGTGTAGAAACGGTAAGTAACGTCAGTCGAGATATAGCTAAGTTCAGCATCGGTATGGTAGTGCTCGGTTCCGTCGGAACAAAATAAACAGCTTAGTCCGTCTAAAACGCCCAAATCTATGCCACTGGCATAAGTTAGCTTCACACTGGTTGTGGGCGTTACATAATACCCTGCTGCCAGATAGTAATTGATAAGATCATTATCGCTACCAGTCAGGTCATCGTCACCGAGAAACTGGGTTACCGTGTCGGGCAGTGCATTTCGCGCATCGCGCTCGTTGTAGTTATAAAAGCTAGTAAGGGCAGCGCCTTCAACAAACCATCCTGCTGCTGCGTTGGTGCTGTTAATAGCCCCTAGCAAAACGAACGATAAGGCATACTTTACATATTGTTTCATGTTATTCCTGTTTCTGTGCAAGTGGGTGCAAAACAGCAATGGTAATGAAGCGAAGTAAAATAAAGGTGAAATCAACAGGCGCAGGGAGACTTGCGCCTGTTTAACATTAAAAAAAGAAGCCAGGCTTACAGGCTTTTAATAAATGCCTGATAAGCCTCTACTGCAATGGGCGAAGTCAGTACATTGTTGTGTTCTGCTCCTTCAACCACGACCAGATTTTTGTTTTCTGAAGGGGACACCTGATACAGTATCTGGCTGTATTTGGGCGGTGTCTTTTTGTCTTTCTCACCCACAATAACCAGCAATGGTCCAGTGTAAGTGCCAACCTGATACGCGTTATCTACCGCTTTTAAACTGTCAGACAGCTTGTAGCGCGTCAGCCAGGCAGACCAGCCAGGCGAGTTGTCGTAAATCAGCTGCGTTAAATTTACTACCGCACCTTCCAACACCAATCCATCAGGGTTGCGCTCTAACGCAACATACGTGGCTACCGCAGTGCCAAGGTCCACACCATGAATTAACATTGGCTTATCGTTGCGCAGTTTCTCGGTGGCGTAGTCGTATACGGCCATCGCATCCTGCAACATGTGCTCTGGCTTCATATCTGCTGGCTTGTCGCTGATACCAGCTCCCGGATAGTCAAACCAAATGATATTGGCCGGAATACTGCCTAATCTGTGCAGCTTACTGGCAGACTTGTTAATGGTTGAACCATTGCCTCCAAACAACACTATATTGGCTTTAGCGCCTTGATAAAGCACTTGTACGCCTCTGATTTTGTTGCCTCTTACACCTGTAATAGCAATGGATTTAATTGCTACTGATATGCCGTCTTTAAACGCCTTTTCCTGAAAGTTCGTTAAGTTCAGCGTTTCCACCTTTGGAGACTGATAGATCAGATTCTGAGGCGTAACATTGATTACACAACCGGTTACTAATACAGCAATAAAGCTTATTAAAATGGGTAGGTAGACGCTCTTTCGCATGCTTATCCTTACCAAGGTGAATTCCATAAAAAGTCGATACTTATTCTCTAAGTATAGAACTAACTTGAAGTATTGAGTATAAGCCTATCAATTTAAAAGCAACTTTCCCACTCTCATCCCTTCGTTACTCATCCACTTATCCGATTTTTCAGCTTACCGCCCCAAAAAAAAGAAGGGGCAACACCGCCCTACACAGTGCCGCCCCTCGAACAACAAGGTTACGTATTAATTACTTTGGTTCGCGCAAATGGAATACCTGGCAACGCGTACCTAAATCAGGCTGTTGCGCAATATTAGTTTGCTCTGCTAATCCGCAGTCGGTTAACCCCAGAGGTAAACGCGTGTAACGGTTAAACAACATCATGCCGCCACCCTCCACGGGGGCTAATCGCCACTGAGCAGTTTTACTATCACAGTTCACCATATCGATATTTGCCCCCGGCACAACCTGGTTATTCACCACGCCCAGACACTGCGAGCTGGCCGCATCAGCTTTTAGCTGTAGGTAGCCAGTGTCTGTGGGTTGGAATACCCAGGTTTGTTCGTCCAGATAGTTAAATGCGCGCTGTACCACATTGTCTTTATCAGCCGTGATGGCTTTACCGCTTTGCTGGCTCATCAGCGCCACCTCACCTATCGGGCGAAGCTGCCACTGATTACAGGCACTGTCGGCATTCTGCTGCAATACCGCTTGGTTTGCAGACGCTGAGCATCCTGCAACTGCCAACGGCTTACCTGAGTAGCGGTTAGTGATCGTTACATTGCCATCAATGCCCGGCGCTACCTGCCATTGCTGACAGTAGTTGTTACGCCATGCCGCAGACTGTACACGCGCGTTGTCAGCCGTGCTACAAGCCGCTACTTCAAGGAATTTGCTGTCTTCGCGATTGGCTAACCGCACAAAGCCGTCGGTGGTGGAGTCCAACACCCACTGTCCGTTGGTGCCGGCACACTGGCGCTGAACCGCACGGTTGTCCTGTGGGTCAGCCGAAATATCCAGACACAGTTCACTGGTTGCGTTAACCAACTGATAACGCTGCCCCTGAACACGTGTCACCAGCGGGCCGTTTTCGCCACCCGGCGGTGCAACTTCAACACCCGGCGTCAGTGGCTCACCAAATTGTGGTGTACCGTCTTCATTCCAGGTGAATTTTTGAGCGCGCAGTGAACGCGTAGCACTGCAGCCATGTTCAACAGAATCGTTGCCGTGATACACCAGCCAGTCTTCCTTGCCGTCCGGCGAGGTAAAGAAGCCGTTGTGCCCAGGCCCAAATACAGTTTCAGTGCGGCTGAAAACCGGCTCTGGGTACTTAGTCCAGTGGTCGCGATTCATTGGGTCATCGCCCACCAGTTCCAACAAGCCCAATTTGTAATCCGGTGTGTTACAGAAACTGGCTGAGTAGGTCATAAAGGTGCGGCCATTACGCTGCAGAATTTCGGCTCCTTCAGTCACTTTACGGCCGCTGATTTCCCAGTCCAGTTCAGGTGTCGTCAGTATTGTATGGGGCTGGCCGGCTTTTAACGTCCACGGATTTTCCATTTCAGCGATAATGTTGAGCTGGGTATCGCCACGCCACTGGGAATAGATCACGTACAACTTGCCGTTATGCTCAAGGTAATTTCCGTCGATATTCCATACATCAGGCATTAACGCGCCTTTGTACTGATACGGCCCCATGGGGTCGTCGCCAACACTTTCCAGCACATTCAGGTGCTGGTGATCCAGCGTGCCGTCTTGCCCTGCGGTATACATCATGTACCAACGAAAGCCATTCGGGCCTTTTAGTCGGTGAAATTCAAATGCCCAGAAGTTACAGCAACGATCAGGGTCGGTGGATGACCACACATTTACCGGAGTAGCGTCTGCCAGTCCTGCTAATGTGGGGGATTTACGCATAACCAGTTGTGACGTCCAGGTGGTGGTGGTGAGGTAGTAGTTACCGTCCCAGTATTCCAGCCACGGATCGGCGCCATTTGGAAATAGCGGATTGGTAAAGATACCAGAAGCTTCCGTGGCTACGCTGTCTGGTTGTTTAGCGGTAACATCACTCTGTGACGTGGTGCTGCTGCATCCGCCCAGTACGGCCAGTAACAAGGCCGCAGTAGTCAGCCGTTTAATCGACTTTACAATCATTGGTACTCTCTCTTTGTGTTGTCAGCACAAACCCATCGTTTGTAGATAACGTTAAATGAAGATCGCCTGCTGGCAAGGTTTGAATGCGGGTTTGGCGTGCGTTTTCGCCGGTCATTAACAGCGTTCCTCCCGTCAGAGGATAGGCATCTGCCGGTATAACGATTTGCTGTGGTGTATTCTGGGCATTAATGCCTGCAATAAACCACTGACACTGCGCCTTGCGAGCCAACACAACATATTTGCCCGGGTGAGCGGTAATGAGTTTTGTGTCGTCCCAGCTTGTCGGCAATGTTTGCAGAAACTGCTTTACGTGCGGCTCAACCAATGGCATCTGCGCAGGTGTAGTAACAATGTGCTGAACACCTGAATAGAACAATACGGTTTCAGCCAATTCGAAAGCATTCGTTGTACGTCGCTCGATATTGGGAATGTCGCCTAACACCGTGGGCGTAAAGTCCATAGGATCGAACAGGTTGCGGGTAAAGGGTAACAGGGTTGCGTGATACGCCTGACGGTCGGCGAAGTCCTGGAAGAACGTAATCATTTCCTGGCCTTTGATCCCTTCTGCCGTCATCAGATTGGGGTATTCTCGCTGCAACCCCCGCGGCAGTGTTACGCCGTGAAAATTCACCATCAGCTTAAATTCGGCAGCATCGCTAAGAATCGCTTTAAAGTAATCCCATACGGCTGCGCCATCGCCCGGAAAGAAATCAATCTTTACACCGGCAATCCCCATGTCTTGCAAACGGGCAAATTCTTTGCGGCGGTCGGCCTGCGTAAGCAATTGACCTTTAGGGCTGTAAACCGTTTGGTTCCAGTGCCCTGATGAGTTATACCACAGCCATAAACGCACACTTTTGGACGCTGCGTATTTTGAAAGTTTAGCAATCCCGTCGTAACCAATATTCTGATCCCAGTTCACATCCACCAGCACATACGGCCAGTGCATGTCAGCGGCATAGTCGATGAATTCGCGTTGGGTTGTAGAATTAACTGATTCATCTTTTAGCAACCCCCAACTCCATGCCGCAGGCCCTGGCTTTATGTAACCGGTATCCTGAAATGCTAGTGGGTTGGCTACATCAGTGCCCAGTGTAGAAGCAGCAATCGTATCCAGATCGCCTACTAACAGCAGTCGCCATGGCGATGTAAAAGGCAATGCATGCTCGGGTAACAATTGGCCGTTAGTAACGGTTTCCGCAGAATGAGGAAACGTAAGTTCAAATATGCCTTGTTCGTCACTTACAAGGTGACTAGCAGCATAGCCTTCGGTGATACCAGCTTCGCTGACTACCAGATAGGTATCCCTGTATTTAAACAAAGCCGGATACACCCAGCCATTGCCGAACTGTGGTGTAAGCTTTCCTACAATACCGTGCTGGTATTCTTCTTCATAAGATGGATTGGTGTTCATCCACCCCGACTGAGCCGCCGCTTTAGGTTGCAGCCATCCCAACGTGTCAGCAAACATGCCATAGCTGGTTTGCTCGCTGATCACTACGCGTGTGTCGGTAGATTTACCCAACAGTTCGTAGCGGAACGCCAGGCCGTCGTTGCTTAATCGCAAGCGGACTGCCAGCGCATCACCACGAGAATTTTCAACACTCACCAGCACTTCATTAGCCTGATACACAATGTCACGTTTCTTCCCGTGTATCAGACTATAAGTCGATTCAATGGCGCGTACGTCGCCAACACTGTTCAGTTTGAGCTCACTGGCAAACGATGCATTGGCGAGGGTAAGGCCCAGAGCAGAAGGCTGGATCACTGCCTCGCCTCTGCGCTTTACCTGATACACCAGGGCATTATCACTATTAAGCGACACCTGAGCACTGAGTTCGTAGTTCGGGCTGTGCAAACTGACAATGGCCTTTGCCCAAACCGAACCCGACGAAATAGCGGTGACCAGCACCGCCAGTATCAGTTTAGTTGTACGCTGCCACATTATTACGCACTCGTATTACTTGGTTTCGAACGCATACACAATGCGCGTTGAATACACTTCACCCGGTAACAGGGTTGTGCTGGGGAACGCGGATTGATTTGGCGAATCAGGTGAATGCTGAGGCTCCAGGCAGAAAGCGCCGCGGAAGATATGTTGCTGACCCATACCGGTGGTGCTGCCATCCAGGAAATTGCCTGAGTAAAACTGCACCGCAGGCTCTTCGGTAAGTACGCGCAGCACGCGGCCCGTCGTTGGCTCGTATACCATTGCAGCTTCGATTAAGCGGTCATCAGGCTGCGCTTTCAACACGTAATTGTGGTCGTAACCTTTACCTAATGACAGCTGTTTGTGGCTATCACCAATGTCTTTGCCAATGGCTTTGGCCGCAGTGAAATCAAATGCAGTGCCTTCAACCGGCATGAGTTCACCAGTTGGGATAAGGCCACTGTCTACCGGGGTAATTGCTGAACTGTGAATGGTTAATTCGTGATCCAGAATATCGCCTTTGCCCGCGAGGTTGAAGTACGTGTGCTGGGTTAGGTTAACAATGGTTGGTGCATCGGTTGTGGCAATAAACTGCATATCCAGCGTATTGTCGTTGGTTAGCGTGTAAGTCACTACCGTGGTTAATTCACCGGGATACCCCTGATCGCCGTCCGGGCTTACGAGAGTTAATTTCACGCCAGCGCTGGTTTTGGTTGCAAACGGTTCCATGCTCCAAACTTTTTTGTCGAAGCCCTGCACGCCGCCGTGAAGATGGTTGCTTCCATCGTTGGTAGCCAATTGGTACTCGGTACCAAACAGCGAGAATTTAGCGTCTTTAATACGATTGCCGTAACGGCCAATCAACGCGCCAAAATAAGGGTTTTTCGTTTCATAGTCTGACAGCGAATCAAACCCGTACACGATGTTACCGGATTTGCCGTTGGCATCGGGTACCGACATACGGGTAATAATGCCACCGTAGCTGATGACATCAATTTCAATGTTGTTGCTGTTTTTCAGCGTGACTTGTTTCACCGGTGTAGCGTCACTTAGCACACCATACGCACTGATTGTTGCAGAGGGAGTCGTTGTCATTGTTTGTCCTTTTTCTGCCATCACCTGACTGCTACAGCCAAAGGTGAGTGACAATACACCTGCCAGCAGCCACTTAGCGCGACTACCGGAGGCGGTAAATTGTTGTGAAGGACGTATTGAAGTAAGCGAAAGCGTAGACATGGTTAACATTCCCATAATTATTTTTATACTTTTATATTACAAATATAACAGGGAATGCAAGTAATGATTCAGTTCACTGGCAGGTGTGTTCCGCTGATGAAACCAGCAACACACATGCGTTAATTCACGGTTAGCGCTGAATTTCGCCCTGTTTTACCATAATACAGTCCATTCCCGCGTCTTTAGCAGCCTGAAAGCCAATCTCAGTGTCTTCAAACACAACACAATGTTGTGGCGCGACACCCATTTGCTTCGCTACAGTTAAAAACGTTTCGGGATGCGGTTTTCCATTTGTTACATCAGAGGCCGTCACCAGTGAATCAATCCGTGCTAACAATCCGTGCTTGGCAAGCAGGTGCTCAGCATGCGGTCGCTCTGCACCGGTTCCGATACCAATTGGCATGGTAGGGCGATAATGCTCGAATACCGCCATGGTGGACGGGATCAGTACAGGCTCGAGATCCATGGTTTCCCATGCCTCACGCTTGAACTTTGCCACAGCCACTGGATCGTGATCCATGCCGAATTTTTCGTTCAGTATTACGACAGTTTGTTGCGTAGGTACGCCGCCCAGGGAATTCATATAGTCCAGGTCGAACGGGTAACCAAACGCCTGACATGCGCGCTCCCATGCCACCATGTGAGACGGCATGGAATCCACCAACGTGCCGTCCATATCAAAAATAATGCCCTGGTAGCCGGATAAATCGACCATGAAAACTCCTTCGTTACGGTTCAAGAGACAGTTACCGGCACAAAAGTGCCGGTAATATTCATACTACAATGAATCGTAATATTATCATGTCAACTCACCGTGTGAACGCACCAGCAGGTCGATTAAATGCCTTGCTTAAGCTGATAGTAAGCTGCGTTGTAACGCAGTTCAGACTTAAAGGTACGCAGGTTAGTGTCACCGTCGATGACCACGGTTTCCACACCCGCCATATCAGCATAATCTTCAATCATGCTGGCCGTGATAGCCTGACTGTAAGCTGAGTGGTGTGCACCACCAGCGTAAATCCAGGCAGCACCGGCTACTTCCAGACTCGGCTTAGGCTCCCACAGTGCAGACGCAACAGGCAGTTTTGGTGTCGTTTCTGGCTGATCAACGGTATTCAGTTCATTAACCAGAATGCGGAAACGGTTACCCATATCGATTGGCGATACGTTAATCGACGGACCCGCTTTAGCAGCAAACAACAAACGCGGTACGTCACATTTCACACCAATGGTATGGCGGTGCAGTTCCAGGCGCGGTTTCTTGCCGGCAATTGACGGACAGACTTCCAGCATGTGTGCACCCAGCACTTGATCTACGCCACCTGTAAAGTTGTAAGTGTAGTCTTCCATAAAGGAACAACCGCCTTCCAGGCCGTTTGCCATGACTTTCATGATGCGAACCATGGCCGCAGTTTTCCAGTCGCCTTCGCCGCCGTAACCATAACCTTTCGCCATCAGACGCTGAGTCGCTAAACCAGGTAGACCGGTTAAGCCTGCCAGGTTTTCAAAGCAGTTGGTGAAAGCACCGAAACCACCGTCAACGAAAAACTTCTCCATACCCAGCTCTAAACGCGCTTCTTTCATCAAGCGGTCGCGCTGGTAATCGTCGGTCAGCAGCTCTTTGCTAACATCGTATTCCTGATAGTAAGCATCCATTTGAGCTGCTACATCAGCATCGCTCACACTTGCTACTACATCAGCCAGCTCTTGCAGACCGTGAGCATGTACTTCGTAGCCGAAGGTAATTTGCGCAGCAACTTTGTCGCCTTCCGTTACCGCTACGTGGCGCATGTTGTCGCCAAAGCGCACTATTTTCAGCGACCGGCTTTCTGCCCAGCCCAATGCCGCACGACACCAGCCGTCGATTTGTTTAACGGTTTTTGGATCCTGCCAGTGGCCAACAACCACTTTACGCTCTTTGCGCATACGCGTGCCGATAAAACCGAATTCACGGTCGCCGTGTGCACTTTGGTGCGTATTCATGTAGTTCATGTCGATGCTGCTCCATGGCAGACCGGCATTAAACTGTGTATGCAGGTGTAACCAGGGCTTTTGCAGCTCGTTCAAACCGGCAATCCACATTTTTGCTGGCGAGAAGGTGTGCATCCATAAAATCACACCAATACAATTAGGCGCACTATTGGCTGCCTGACACACCTGATGAATTTCAGAAGGTGTTTTAACTGTATCTTTATAAACAATGTTAACTGGCTGAATGCTGTTATTCAGACCGGCTGCCAACGCCTGGCTATTGTTTGCCACTTCTTCCAGTACACGCGGACCATACAGGTGCTGTGAACCAGTAATAAACCAAACTTCTTTTTGTACTGTAGTCATAATTCTGTCCTCTATAGATAAAGGTGCGTTGCGGCTTATTGCTGACCGTAGTAAGCGTTTTTGCCGTGCTTGCGTAAATAGTGTTTATCCAGAATGGCCTGATTTAATGGCGCCGCGTTTGGACTCAGTGTGCGGGTTAAATAAGCCATACGGGCAATTTCTTCGAGCAGTGCAGCGTGATATACAGACTGCGCTGCATCTTTGCCCCAGGTAAAGGGCGCGTGACCCGCGACAATCACCATGGGTGCTGAAAGCGGGTCGCGGTCGGTATAAGCGTCGGTAATTTGCACACCCGTTTCTTCTTCGTAGTCACCGTTTACCTGTTCTTTGGTTAACTCTCGTGTACAAGTAATCTCACCGTGCACGTAATCTGCATGGGTGGTGCCTAAGCAAGGAATGCTTTGCTTGGCCTGAGCCCAAGCCGTTGCATAGGTTGAGTGGGTGTGGGTTACGCCACCAATGTTGTCAAACGCACGATACAAATGCGTGTGGGTTTTGGTGTCGGAGGAAGGCCGCATGGTGCCTTCCACTATGTTGTTTTCCAAATCAACAATAACGATATCTTCGGGCTTCATCTGGTCGTAAGACACACCACTTGGCTTAATTGCCACAACGCCTTTTGCGCGATCAATTTGTGACACGTTTCCAAAGGTGTAGATCACCAGATTACGGTGCTGAAGCTCCATATTGGCTTCATACACTTCGCGTTTTAACTCGGTATAACTCATGGCTTGCCTCCGCTGATATAGGCACCAAGGCTTTGATATTTCTGATAGAGCTCGTCGTAAACACCTGTGTTTTCAGGATTCGGCAGGTACTGTTTACAAACAGGCGACGCCATCACAGCCTGAGCGTCGGCGACAGTTGGGTATTCGCCAGCAGCCACAGCAGCCATGATAGCGGCGCCTAAGGCACAACTCTGTTCACTTTCTAATACGTCGATTGGGCAGTTCCACACATCGGCGCAGGTTTGCATTACGTAGTCAGATTTTTTGGAGATACCACCAATGACCACCACGGAGTCAATAGGTACGCCTTCAGAGCGGAAACGCTCGGTGATGGCACGGGCACCAAATGCCGTGGCTTCAACCAGTGCTTTAAATAACTTAGGTGCGTCGGCACCCATTTTAATACCGGTGATTGCCATCGATACCGTTTGGTCGACATCGGGTGTGCGACGGCCGTTTACCCAATCAAGTGCGGTTATATCGTTTGCACTCACGGGCAACAATGCAGCGTCGTTCGACAAGCGCTGCAGGGTAATGGCTTCAATTTTGTCTGCCAGTTCGCTGGCACCGGTTTCCATCAGTTCGTGCAGCAGGTTTTGCGTTGGCCATAACACCAGGTTCTTAAACCACGCGTACAAGTCACCAAACGCAGACTGACCCGCTTCCAGGCCTATCATGCCCGGAATAACCGAACCATCAACCTGACCACAGATCCCTTTAACACAGGTATCACCCAATGTTTGAGGTGTGGTAACGGTAATATCACAGGTAGACGTACCCATGACTTTGGTAAGCACGCCTTCGCGGACATTGGCTGCTACCGCGCCCATATGACAGTCAAATGCACCAAACCCCACAACAATACCTGCTGGCAGACCTAACTTGTCGGCCCATTCCTGAGTGAGATTGCCTGCGGCTTTATCACTTGGCTGTGTAGACGGGTTAAGCGTGTCAACGATGCCATCCAGTAATGGATCGATACTGGTGAAGAAACTGTTTGGCGGGAAACCATTCCAGGCTTCATTCCACATTAATTTATGGCCGGTAGCACAGCGCCCCATTTGTAATTGTGATGGATGCGTGGTGCCACACATCAGCGCGGTCATCCAATCGCAGTGTTCTACCCAGCTGTAAGTTGCGGCTTTCACCGCCGCATCGTTGCGGAATATATGGAGCGCTTTAGCCCAGTACCATTCAGACGAATAAATACCGCCCATATAAGAGAGATAATTGACATCGTTATTGTTGGCAGCTTTGGTGATCTCACTGGCTTCTTTAACGGCAGTATGATCTTTCCACAGCACAAACATCGCATTTGGATTTTCCGCAAACGCGTCGGTTAAGGCCAGCGGCACACCTTCTGCGTTCACAGGTACAGGGGTTGAGCCAGTCGTGTCAAAGCTCATACCCACAACGTTGTCGGCGGTACCGGCAGGCACTTTTTTCCACAACGCGTTAACTACCTGGATAAGACTGTCGATGTAGTCCTGCGGGTGCTGACGATATTGGTCGCGGGCGGGTACGCAATAGCGCCCTTGTGCCCAGCGCGGATAATTCACCATATGGCTGGCCAGCTCTGTACCGGTTGTTACATCAACCAACAGCGCTCTGACCGAATCAGAGCCATAATCGAGCCCTAATGTATAACGAGACATAAACTTTCTATTCCACGAACTGCTAACTAAATTAGCCACCAAATTTAATTGTATGATAATATCAATAATACGCAAATGTAAAGGTAATATAAAATTAATATTAATGGTGTGGTGTTTAGTTTTTCATCACTTCCAGCAATAGCTGGCAGCCTGATTGGCTGTGAAAAAGGAAAATGCCGCGCCGCTCTGTGTTAACCGTTGAATGGAAAATGCTATGACAACCCAACTAGAACAATTGAAGGCCATGACCACAGTAGTTGCCGATACAGGTGACTTTGAAGCAATTAAGCGCTACCAGCCTCAGGATGCAACAACCAACCCATCGTTACTGTTGAAAGCCGTGCAAATTGAAAAATACCGCCCGCTGGCAGCCGAAGCAGTAAAATGGGCAGCTGCTCAGAACGCTGTAACCGATGTTGCTGGTGCGGCAGCCGACAAGCTGGCAGTGTTAATAGGCAGTAAATTAATGGAGCAGGTACCCGGATATGTGTCTACCGAAGTTGATGCCCGTTTGTCTTTCGACACTATGGCTACCGTTGAAAAGGCCAATCACCTGCTGGCGCTTTATCGTGACCAGGGTATCGATACCAGCCGGGTACTGATCAAAATCGCCGCCACCTGGGAAGGGATTCAGGCTGCGCGCATTCTTGAGTCTCAGGGCATCAAAACCAACGTTACCCTGGTGTTTTCTTTCGCTCAGGCTCGTGCCAGTGCCGAAGCCGGTGCTTTCCTGATTTCTCCCTTTGTTGGCCGTATTCTGGATTGGTACAAAGCACATCAGCCAGGTGAAGACTTTACCGGTGCTAACGATCCGGGCGTAAAGTCAGTAAGCCGTATTTACGACTACTTCAAGACTCACGGTTACAACACCGTTGTAATGGGTGCCAGCTTCCGCAATATCAGTGAAATTCAGGAACTGGCGGGTTGCGATCGTTTAACCATCAGCCCTGCACTGCTGGATGAACTGGCAAATACAGAAGGCACACTTGAGCGTAAACTCAACCCGGTTGATTCGCCAAAGCCCGCGCCTGCGGCATTAACTGAGCAAGCGTTTCGCTGGGACATGAACGAAGATCAAATGGCTCACGACAAACTGGCAGAAGGCATTCGCCAGTTCGCTAAAGACCAGGTTACCCTGGAAGCCATGCTGGCTGATTTGGCATAACGCCAAATTAGCTGGTTCGTATTAGGGCGTGTTGATCTTTGCTGTATGATTTTGCAGCAGTCTGTGCGACGTTTATACAATGAAGCGCAAGTGCAGTGC
>NZ_JBLBUE010000020.1:0-47567 GCF_047290655.1 Alteromonas sp. AMM-1
CGTTGGATGATTGAGGGGAGTTGCTCCTAGTACGAGAGGACCGGAGTGAACGAACCGCTGGTGTTCGGGTTGTTTTGCCAAAGGCATTGCCCGGTAGCCAAGTTCGGAATCGATAACCGCTGAAAGCATCTAAGCGGGAAGCGAGCCCCAAGATGAGTCATCCCTGACCTTTAAGGTCTGGAAGGGTCGTTGAAGACGACGACGTTGATAGGCAGGATGTGGAAGCGTTGCAAGGCGTTAAGCTAACCTGTACTAATTGCCCGAAAGGCTTAACCATACAACGCCTAAGTAGCTTTTTATAAACGCGCTAGCGCGCTGTCGTGTAAAATGGCTTAAACGGAAGGAAACCTTCCTGACCATTTTACTACTCGCTAAAGTGTGTGAATGAATTGACCTTAAGTGTTGTTGGTAAGACTGACTAATTAATTGAAGTTAGAGTAGTGAAGTTACTCTGATTGAAGAACGTATCAAGCTTTCTGAAATTGTTATAAAAAGTTTTTGCCTGGCGGCAATAGCGACGTGGTCCCACCTGAATCCATTCCGAACTCAGAAGTGAAACACGCTAGCGTCGATGGCACTGTGGGCTCTCCCCATGTGAGAGTAGAACACCGCCAGGCTCCCATTCTAAGAAAAAGGGCTATCCATTAGGGTAGCCCTTTTTTGCATTTGGCGTTCAGAGATACGTAATTCACATTATCAGCATTATCTGGATAGCCCTTTATCTTAGAAAGGCACTGCGTGCCACTCACATGAAGAGCCTAACCCATCGGGGCTTTTTAATTTCAAGGCGCTGCACAAAAGATGAGTAACAACCCCTCCCTGGTGCAATGTCCAGTCGCGCATCCATGCGCGCCGCTCTGGTCGCTGCGAATGTCCGCAGGACATTCGGTCAACCTCCGCCCCCATGTGAGAGTAGAACACCGCCAGGCTCCCAATTAAAAGAAAGGCCCACTCGATTGAGTGGGCCTTTTTTGTTTCTCCAAATTAACGGGCTTCCCGAAAAGCGCAGAGCAAAAGAATCGTCTTCGCGCAAAGTGCAAAACCTCACACCCGTCTTCCCGGAAAGTGCGCAGCACTTGTCCGGGACCTCAGCCAATCCACATGTTGAAGCCAAACAACATGTTTGAGTAGATCCCGACTCGAGGCCGGGATGACAGATGTGCGGGCGGGATGTCAGATGAGCAAGACCGGATGACAGATGTGCGGGCCGGAATGTCAGATGTATCAGTAAACTCACCCGTCTTCGCGCAAAGTGCGCAGTACTTGTCCGGGACCTCAACTAAACCTCATATTGAGTCCTAGCAACCTGTTTGAATGGTTTCCAGGCAATGAGGTGGGATGTTGATTGTTTATAGACTCATGTATATAGGAAAAGGCAGATATGAATCTGATTAACCGGTATCACACCCTTTAGGTAGGCTTTGCAACGTAACTGAGCTTTGTTTGGCGCAAAAAAAAGCGGAATGTTTGCACATTCCGCTTTTTCAAAAGTTTTATTAAGTAAACTTATGCTTTGGTCATTTTGCGACGAGCAACCATACCAGCAAACGCTAACATCATAAGAGCCAGCGCAGGTGGAGCAGACGCTGCTACTGAAGGCGTAATGTAGCTGTTAATCCAACCTAAGTAAGACTCAAGTAGAATACCACCGAATACATCACCAAAAGCACCAGGTGCCCAACCGAAGTTAATACCGAAGGTGTTGATTGCTGCTAACCAGTATTTGTCGTTCAGAGCGTCATAAATAAATGATGGGCCGCCTGAATCACCGCCGCCGATATTCGCTTCAAGACTTTCATCAAGAGTTGAGCTACATGCGTAACCGTTATCACATAGCCAGTCTACATTTTCATCGAAGAACGAATCATAACCGTCAAAGTCGGCATACCAAACTTCACCAGTACCAGTAAAGTTTGCTTCGTCGTCGCCGTCGATAAGGTCAACAATGTTCTGGCCAGTTAATTTTTCATCGAAAGTAGCATAACCTAATTCACCGATGTCACCAGATACGGCTGGATCGTCGTACTGGTTGTAATATCCATAGTAACCATCACCACGAGTACCATATCCAACCATGGTGAATGTATCACCATCTACACCATTATCCGTCGCCATTACAGAGTTAGCATAAAGGTCGTAAATTTCAACACCAGCTGGGATGTCTTCGGTAAGCGTAATTATCGCAACGTCATCGCCCACACAGCCCGATGTACCATCGCTACAAATGTTAAAACCATCGTAATCCGGGTGAATCACTACGTCTGACGCAAAACCAATGTTTCCTGATTGCCAGTAAGCACCATCATTGTTAAACGCGATAGCAATTCCATTTGATGGATCGTTTAGATCCATAACGTTGCCCTGACCATCGGCGTCAACACAGTGCGCAGCAGTAAGAATGTGGCGTGGAGAGATTGCTGTACCGGTACATACATAGCTGTCGCCATTGATCACCGGGTTAATTGCTACTACACCTGTAAAGCGCGAGCTTGACACGTTTGCATCTGTTCTGGAAGCCAGTATGGCTGCCCAATCAAGCGAACCTGCGCTGTTGCCGGCAGAAATGTAAGGTGTTGGCGTAGCACCCGTAGCACTGATGAGAGTGTCATCAGCGATAGCTGGAGCTGTTGCAGCCATGGCCGCTAATGCCAAAGTCGCTAGAGTGTTATTGTATTTCTTCATTAATCAAATTCCCTTGGTGATTGTTAACTTATATTGTTAACTACTTTACAAAACCAAGAACTCTCAGATTTGCCACACGGTGTGTGATTTTCTAGTGTTCTGTTATAACTAAGCAAAAAGCGTGCCTTTCAATTAAATCAATGGTTTAGCTTAATGTTTGTAATCATGTGTAAAATTATTTGACATATACGAAAGGTTTAAAAGGAGCAACTAAGTCGTTAGCGAGTCGGTTTACAACAGGTGCAACAACGTTAAAACTTGGTTAATCTAATTCAAAATAAAAATAACACCACCAACGGCGAAGAAAGGACATCATGAAGTATTTGAACATTATTACCGCACTCACTGTATCGGGACTATTGGTAAGTGGATGCAGTAAGCCGTCGCCAGAAGAATTACTTGCTGAAGCGAAGTTGCAGTTATCTCAGGGGCAGGATAAGCAAGCCATTATCACGTTGAAAAATGCGATTGTTGAGGATTCACGTCAACTTGAAGCCCGACTGCTGTTGGCGAAAATATATCTGTCAAACGGTGATGGGCTGAGTGCTGTAAAAGAACTTAAACGTTCATCTTCCCTGGGAGCTAAAGAACCTATCATAGCTGGGCTCATGGTGGAGGCGCTGTTTATGGCACAAGAATTTCAGTCGTTAATTGATTACGTTGATGAACTCATGCCTGCCACCCGTGAAGCTCAACAATCTGAATTTCTCTTCTATCAGGCTTTCTCATATCTTGAACTTGGCAAGTTAGAAGCGGCGAAGCGTCTGATTCAACGCGCTCCAGCATTGCCTGATTCGGAATACTCGCTGGCTACCGAGTACATTTTTGCGCTGGTAAATGATGAGAAGGAGACGTTGGAAAAACTGGGTGAGCGGATAATCAGTGTAGATTCTGTGTTTGCTGATGCGCTGTGGCTGGTTGGTAAAGTGAGTTACATTCAAGCAGATTACGCGATGTCTGTACAAGCACTCTCCCGATTTGAACAGCAACGTCCACAATTTTTGCCTGCTGCCTTTTTGCTCGCCAAGGCACTTATGCAATCGGGTAATGTAGAAGGTGCTGGTCAAAAGGTTGACGTGTTGTTGGCTGCCAATCCAGATGAACCCGTAACAAACTTACTGGCTGCAACCCTGGCGTTTCAAACTAAAAAGTACGACAAGGCTTTTGAGTACGCCACGAAAACTATTCAAATTTCAGGCAACAATGCGCAAAGTCAGTTAATAGCTGGATTGTCAGCATATTTTACAGGTGATATTGA
The DNA here is from genome assembly GCF_047290655.1 of Alteromonas sp. AMM-1. NCBI lineage: Bacteria > Pseudomonadati > Pseudomonadota > Gammaproteobacteria > Alteromonadales > Alteromonadaceae > Alteromonas > Alteromonas sp. AMM-1. The sequence continues at coordinate 3,941 of NZ_JBLBUE010000020.1, forward strand.
ATCTGCCTTTTACTATCTTGATCCTATTGAATCATTGTTATCTGAAGGGCATGTGGCCAAACGTGTTTACCTGGCAACCCTGGTAAAACTTCAGAAAACTGATAAAGCATTTAAATTTCTTTCAAGTGAAGACATGCAGGACGAGCACACGAGTGTGTTGCTGGATAGAACCGGACTTCAGTTGATTGTGAGTGGCGATGCTAATAGAGGCCAGCAACTTTTGGAAAAAAGCCGGTCACTCAATGAATTGGCCTCTGATGGCTATTACCAGGGTATTGCCAAATTACTTACTGGTGACGAAGACGGCCTGCAGATCTTAAAAAATCTGGTAACTGCAAATCCAAATGATTTATTTGCCAAATTGTCGATAGCCTCAGTGCTAATCTCTGAAGGACAATTTGAAGAAGCAGAACAATATCTTGCGGCCGTTGAGAATGCTGAATTTGCTACTGACCAGACTACGCAGGTTGCCTGGCAGTTAAACGCTAAAATAGCCAGGGCTACTGGTACGCCAGATCAAGTCGCGACTGCTTATAAAAATATGTTAACCAGATTTCCTGCCAATGTAGAAGCCAATCTGTTTTTCGCTTTTGAAGCGCTAAAAAGTAATGATGGGCAGGCGGCAATGCCATTTGTAGAAAAGATTCTGTCCGATAACCCCGCTAACCAGCAGGCGGTATTATTTGGTGTAGTAGCATTACAGCAAATGGGCGAAACAGACAAGGTTTTACCATTTCTACAGAAAGCGCGAACTAGCCAGCCAGACAATGAAACGTTGCAACTTATGTACGCAGAAACCCTTTATCGCCAGGGAAATGCAGCAAGTGCAATGACAGCATTGGATGCGATGTACGCCAACCTGAAAACACTGTCGAAGCGGTACTGGCAACTCAATGCTGAAGTTACAAAGCAGGTTAAATCCATTGATGCATATCTGGATGCCTTACGTCAGTGGGGAGAGGCTTACCCTGACGATATTGCTCCTCTCTATCGCTTAGCTGAATTCTTCCTGGCAGCCAGAGACTTCGACAAGGCTAAGACCTTAATTGATAAGGCTTTGAATATGGCGCCGGAAGACACCGCAATCCAGTTGCAATATGCAGACTGGCAAATTGAAACCCGACAATTAAACGAGGCGCGACTAACCTTAGCTGGCATGGAAGTAACCGACATCTTTGCAACTGCGAAACTGGGCCTGGAAGGCAAACTGGATTATTTTGCGGGCCGATATGATGCTGCGTTGCCCAAGGTCGCTCAGTTTTATGCCGATAAGCCCACCATTCAGTATGCAACGCTGATGCGGGCACTGCTTTTTAAATTGAATAGAAAAGAAGACGCGCGATCGCTGCTTAGTAAGCATTTGAGTGAAAATCCTGACCACAATGTTATTCGGATATTATTAGCCAATGATTTGTACGAAATTGATCCCCAGGCCGCGATTGATTTATTCGAAGCTTCGTTAACCTATTCTGCCGACAATGAAGTGGTATTGTATTCACTTGCAAGCCTGGCGCTGGAGCACGGTCAATATGACAAAGCGACTAACTATGCCGCTCAATTACTGGCACTGAATAAGGATAATTCAAAGTACCTGAACCTGAGTGGAAAAGCCTTGTTGAATACAGACGAGGACCGACTTGCTGTGAAACGCCTGAAGCAAGCGTTCGAACTGTCGAAAGAGAACGTTATTTACGCAATGGACTATGCAGAAGGGCTTTTAAAAACCGGCGATAAGCAAGCTGCTATTGAAGTTATCAATGGAATTGGTAAGCCGCTGCCAGCATTTCGAAATCGGCTTGATTCTCTGATAGCACAATCTCAAGATTAACTCATCTAAATGAGAGTACTCAGCGCGGGTACTCTCAGCTCGTCTATCCGCAAGATTATCGCTAAGTCTTAGAAACTTCGCACGAAAGAACTAAACAAATATTTAACATTTAGTAATAGAATTACGATAACTATTAGAACATGGTCTATAGTTAGCGTGATAACAATATAATCTTTCAGAAGAAGTCAAAAGCCGTGAAAAATTCAATTATTCAGTTATTTGTGGTGGCATTCATCCTGATAGTTTTAGGTGTTTTGGCCACGCCTTGGTGGGTTGTTGCCATTGTGGCTGCAATAGCAAGTGGAATGAGCAGTTATTTTCTCCAGGCCGCAGACACACCAGAACAAGCAGTGGTGCAACAGGAAGATAACCGCATGACAAGAACTGGCGAATTGATCAGTAATTCGGCCAGTAGAATAGCAATTGGCGGTGCTACGGTTTCTCATTTTCTGGATAAACTCTCTGCTATGTTTAAACAGCAGGTTGCCAGTGTGCAGGAAATCGCGTCCAGAATTGAACGCATTGAGAGCGGTAACCGGGAATTGATTGACTATGCAGGCCAGGCGGAGCAAACGATTCAGGTGTCTGATGAAAAAACGCAAAAGAGCCGGGCGTTGCTCGCGCAATTATTATCTCAACAAGTGACATTGAGTCAGCAAATTAATGATTCTAAAGAAATGCTGATGAGCCTGAGAACCAGCGCCGAGTCAATCGGTAGTATCACGACCACGATTAATCAACTGGCCGATCAAACCAACATGCTTGCATTAAATGCCGCAATTGAAGCAGCACGGGCGGGAGATCAGGGCCGGGGGTTCGCGGTTGTAGCCGACGAAGTGCGTGATTTGGCCAAGAAAACCACCGACGCAACTCAGGGGATCGATAACGTACTCAATGAGATAAATAAAAACAGTCAGAACTCCGTTAAGGCAATAGAACGCGTTGCCGCTGCCGGAGAAGAAATGTCGCATATCATCAACGAGTCATCTTCCTTGGTTGAGGCTGCCAGTGAAGCGTCTACATTAGCGGCAAACACTATGTCTATGATGAAAGACACGGTGAATGAATATGGCGAAGCGAATCAGGGCATTAGTGTTAACGCCCTACAGTTGCGTGAAAATACGATTCACTTGGAGTCTGAATTAAGTGATGTATCTGAAAAAGTGTTATCACTGAGTCACCAAACAGAAGATATCTTCAGGCAATTACAGATTTTTGAACTTCACAATCGCAATGCCCAGGTACAACGAATTGCCAAAGATGCCGCGAAGAAAATAGGTGAATTGTTTGAACAGGCTATCGCAGCGGGCAAGATTTCAGAACGCGATCTGTTTGATTTCAACTATAAGCCGGTACCCAATACAAAGCCGCAAAAATATACTTCGCGTTTCGATGCGTTCACGGATCAGCAGCTTCCCGCTATTCAGGAACCCATTCTCAGTAATAATGATTTTATTATTTATGCTGGGGCGGTAGATATTAATGGCTATTTTCCTACCCATAACAAAAAATTCAGTCATCCTATGACCGGTAATTATGAAGTAGACCTGGCCAAAAGCCGCACAAAACGCATTTTTAATGATTATACCGGTTCACGCTGTGGCAAAAGTACGGAAACCTTTTTGCTGCAAACCTATAAGCGTGACACCGGTGAGGTAATGCACGATTTGTCTGCGCCTATCTACGTTAACAACAGGCATTGGGGTGGATTCCGCATTGGATATCAGGCATCAGCCTGAGTGGCTTCAATGCAAGTAACGTCTGAAGTGTAAGTCATTTTTCTGCATTCTTTCGACTACAGCGGGAAAAAATAACCCGCTGTGGTATGATTTTTCGAAACCGTCCAAACAAATTTTTAATTTATTTGAAAGATGATCGGATAACTGTCGGTCTTGTATTTTAAGTGTAATAACTGGGTGTAAATGCTAAGCGATAACGCGATGCTCATAACACCAAGTATGACCACAACGTGAATCAATATTTTGGAGTGTACCCATGAAATCAGTTAATAAAACATCCGTTGCTAGCGCTATTGGCGCAGTGGTTTTAAGTTCAATGTCTGCAATGTCCTTTGCTGATACCGCTAACCCGTTTGGCGCTCAGCAGTTAGAATCTGGTTATATGCAATTTGCTGCTGAAGGTAAGTGCGGCGAAGGCAAATGCGGTGAAGGCAAAGCCAATAAAGAAGGTAAGTGCGGCGAAGGCAAATGCGGTGAAGGCAAGGCCAAGAAAGAAGGCAAGTGCGGCGAAGGCAAATGCGGTGAAGGCAAAGCCGACAAAGAAGGCAAATGTGGCGAAGGCAAATGCGGTGGCGACAAAGCCGATAAAGAAGGCAAGTGTGGCGAAGGTAAATGCGGTGGTGCAGCATAACGCTGCGGTTGCCTGAATACGATTATTGATGGTAATGAAAGCAATAAGCGGTGCCGGATTAGGGTTGCGCAGGGAAATGCTCGATGAGTTGCTCCCTGTGTTACCTGCTGAGGTGGATTTCTGGGAAGTCGCGCCTGAAAATTGGATCCCGCTGGGCGGAAAGTTCAGCCAGGATTTTGAGCGGTGCACCTCTCAGGCCGCGTTTACAACTCATGGTCTGTCGCTGTCTATTGGCGGGCCCGATCCGCTTGATCATCGATTTTTACTCGCCGTGAAGCGGTTTCTAAACCGCTATAATATTCCCCTGTACAGTGAACACCTCAGTTATTGTGGCGCACAAGGACATATGTACGACCTCATGCCTATTCCGTTTACGGAAGAGGCCGTTAAGCATGTATCTGAACGTATCAGGACTGTACAGGATGTACTTGAGCGCCCTCTAGTACTTGAGAATGTCTCCTATTATTTAACTATCAACGACCGGATGAGCGAGCTGGAATTCATCAATGCAGTACTGGATGAATCAGGTTGCTTGATGTTGCTTGACGTAAATAATGTTTACGTAAACAGCATAAACCACCGTTATGACCCCAAGGCATTTATCGACGGGTTACCCTCTGGCAAAATCGTGTACGGACACATTGCAGGTCACTACGAAGAAGCTGAAGATCTGAGGGTGGATACCCATGGTGCCGATGTAATAGAAGACGTATGGGAACTGCTTACTTATGCTTATCAGCGCCACCATGTATTCCCCACGCTGTTAGAGCGAGATTTCAATATTCCACCGCTACCAACGCTACTTGAGGAAGTAAGGCGTATTAAGTCTATTCAGCAACACGTTACGGCTGAGCAGGTTGGAGTTGCCTAGGTGAGTTTACACGAGCAATTACTTTCGCTGGCAACAGCTATTCGCGTCCCGGAGCAAGCAGGGGATCATGATGCAGATACGCAGCGCAGGCTGGCGATATACCAGTCTCTGTTTTACAACAATGTGGAAGGCTTTATCCGTAATGGATTTCCTGTACTGCACTCGCTGTTCAGCAAAGAACACTGGCATGAATTGGTAAAAACTTTCTTTCAGCAACATGCCTGTCGCTCACCTTATTTTGTAGAGATCAGCAAAGAGTTTGTAGAATTTCTGAGTAATGCTTATGAACTCAAAAGCACCGACCCGGTATTTTTAAAAGAACTGGCGCATTATGAATGGCTGGAGCTGGCGCTGTCAGTGAGAAAAACCGACAGTGCGGTGACTTTCTGGCAGGGGGAAGGAATACCTGAGTATTTTCGCGGCTCACCGGTAACAGAACTTGTGGGGTATCCGTATGCTGTGCACCTTATTGGTCCAGACTTTCTGCCCAGTGAACCCGGTGAAATGCATTACTATCTGCTGTATCGCGATAGCAATCAGAGTATTGAATTTCAACACCTGAATCCGTTGGCGGCATTAACCTTCGAACTGCTAAATCAACAACCCACCACGTTGGAGCGTTTGTGTGATCAGGTACATAATCAGGCTGGCGGGCTGCCAATGAATATGGTTCAACAAGGCGTCTGGCAACTGGTTTCTCAGTGGTTAAGCTGCGGCGCAGTGATCGAAGCCTGATACTTAACACATCGCCTTTCCCACCTTTGGTTATTCCTTAACATCAATAGAATCCATGAATGGTCAGATTTTGACTGCTTAACGCATTGGCACTGTCAATTAGGTTGCGTTTCGATTACTATTTACACCCTTTTTTTAGGCTTAATTTAACTGGAATTTCTCATGGCTGGTAACGAAGATTTTAAAGAAGTATTTAACTGGTGGTATTTTCTGGGTGCAGTCGTTGCACTGCTAGCCTTCCCGTTATTACCAACGTTAGCTGGTTGGTACACATTCTATTTTTCTTAATGCCTTGCCGGAATAACTAAAGGATTCGGCATGAGTTCAGAATATATAAAATCAGTAGTAAAAACGGTGCCTGACTACCCTAAGCCAGGCATTCAGTTTCGCGATGTCACCAGCGTGCTGGAAGACTACCCTGCATTTAGTCAGTGCATTGCGATGTTGTTAGAACAGTATCGTCCTTATGGTTTTACCAAAGTAGCTGGCACGGAAGCGCGCGGATTTTTGTTTGGTGCACCACTGGCATTGGAACTGGGAGTGGGTTTTATTCCTGTGCGTAAACCCAATAAATTACCCCGTGATGTGCTTAGCGAAAGTTATGAACTGGAATACGGTAAAGATACGTTGGAAATCCACAGAGATGCGATTTCGCCCGGCGATAAAGTATTGTTAATCGACGATTTGTTGGCAACCGGTGGAACTATTTCCGCAACCGCGAAGCTTATCCGCAATTTGGGTGGTATAGTAGAGCATGCAGGGTTTGTAATTGGTTTACCCGAACTCAATGGTTATAAGCGCTTAACCGATTTGGGTGTAAAACCTTACTGCATTTGCGAATTTGAAGGCGAGTAAGGAAACGCATTTGGCTTATCAGGTACTGGCAAGAAAGTGGCGTCCCGGACGCTTTAGTGAGTTGGTAGGGCAGGAACACGTTGTTTCCGCTATTTCCAATGCATTACAAAACGATCGGTTGCACCATGCTTACCTGTTTACCGGTACTCGCGGTGTGGGTAAAACTACTATCGCGCGGATCTTTTCCAAAAGCCTTAATTGCGAGCAAGGGCAAAGCGCAAACCCCTGCGGGCAATGTGGCACCTGTAAAGAAATCGAGCAGGGCAACTATGTTGATTTGCTCGAGATCGATGCAGCGTCGCGTACCAAGGTAGAAGATACCCGGGAATTGCTCGATAACGTGCAATACAAACCCACTCGTGGCAAGTTTAAAGTGTACCTCATAGACGAAGTACACATGCTCTCCAAGCACAGTTTCAATGCACTGCTTAAAACGCTGGAAGAGCCACCCCCACATGTAAAATTTTTGCTGGCCACAACCGATCCGCAAAAATTGCCGATTACCATTTTGTCGCGCTGCCTGCAATTTAACTTAAAGGCACTGTCCCGCGAACAGATCACGCAGCAACTGCAACATATTCTGGAACAAGAAAGTGTGGGATTTGAAGCGCCAGCACTGGGGTTATTAGCGCGCGCAGCCCAAGGCAGTATGCGCGATGCATTAAGCTTAACCGACCAGGCTATCGCTCAGGGCAACAATCAGGTTACGGCTTCGGTTGTAACCGACATGCTGGGATTAATGGATCGCCAGCAAGTGCTTAAATTATTGTTTGCCATGGTAAAACGCGATGCCAGCGCGGTAATGTCGCAGATCGACGAAATTGCCATGATGGCACCGGATTTCAGTCAGGTGTTGGCAGAAGTTGCCAGTATTTTGCATCAGGTAGCCTTAACACAATGGGTCCCTGAAGCCTGTAAATTGGAAACAACATCGGCTAAAGCCATTTATCAGTTGGCAAAAGGATTGCCGGCCGAGCAAGTACAATTACTGTATCAACTGGCGTTGCAGGGTCGCAAAGATTTACCTTACGCTGGTGATGGGCGCAGCGCGTTTGAAATGACTATTTTGCGCATGATGACGTTCACGCCAGTTACCCCGGTTGATGATGCTGAAACACTGATCACCAACCCACCTGTGTCAGGTGGCGGGTTAGCACAACCCACAGGCGCGAGCGCTTCACCTGCAACTGCGCAAAGTGAATCAGTTCAGGCCGCTGAGACGACTGCATTACCAGACTCTCAGCCCCAGCCTCAAACTCAAACCGTCGCGACGCGCGCAGTGGAACGAGCTGAACCGGTAAAGTCATCGCTGGTAGATTCACAAGGCGTTGATTCCGTTCAGTCAACGTCAAACGCTACGGTACAACCGGCACAACCGGTACAACCAGTACAGCCGGCCCAACTAGACTGCAGCGACGAACCGGCTTTGGACGCACAGGCTGCTCAGTTAATGGATGAAGCCGACGATTTTCGTCGTCAGAGTCAGGCTGGGCCACCCGATGATCATTACGATTATCCACCGGAAGATGGCGGCTACGCTATGGCGGACGATCACTATGAGCCTGTGTCTGAATATGATTCGCCATCGCCAGAATACAATGAGCCTCAACAACCTGCTGTTGCTTCAACTGAGGCTATGCTGGCCTTGCGTCAGCGCTTGAAACAACAGGCCATGGAGGACAAAGCCTCGGCCGCAAAAAAGCCACCCAGCCAGGAGCGTACCCTTCAGCGCCCTGAACCGGTTAAGCCTGCGGCTGTGCAAGCACCCGCGCCAACACCACAGGCTGCGCCAGTTAATCCCGGTATGGGGGTTAATACTCAATACACATCAGATCCCATGGTGGATAATGTTGCGAATTCAGATGCCGATGAGCCACCACCTTGGGTAACAGAAGGCGCTGAATCTGGTTTTGCTGAAGCGGCCTCTGCTCAAGCGATTCCTTATGAAGAAGAAAGCGCATCAGAAAGTACAGCTATCGACACTGCGCCATTGGACACTCGGAACGAACTGTCGGCACCAGACTCACAACCTGCAGAAGTGTCCGTTACGAAAGAGAGCACTATTGAAATTGACAGTGACCTGCCCCCATATCTGGAAAATGGTGATAAGTTATTGCAAGCCAGTCAGGTTGATAAATGGAGCGCATTGGTAGAAGCTATGCCAATAGCCGGGCTGTTAAAGCAAATCGCGCTGAATTCACGGTTTTCGAAAGACGGTGACAATGTCACCATGACGTTGGATCCCAGTCAGGAGCACTTGGTAAACGACGGCACGGTACCGCAATTAACCGAAGCGCTGAATAGCGTATTGTCGAAACCGGTTAACTTAACCCTAACCTGTGGTGAAGTAACAAAAACGCCGTATCAGATACAGCAACAAATTAATCAAATGCGCCAGCGGTATGCCAGACAGGTAATACAGCAGGATGAAACCATTCTGGCAATGGTAAGTGCATTTAATGCAGAGGTTGTGCAAGACAGCATCCAGCCTCGTTAATATTTTAACGTCATAGTGTTTTAGACTATACAACAGTGAGAAAAGAGTATGTTTAAAGGTGGAATGGGCAACATCATGAAGCAAGCGCAGCAAATGCAGGAGCGCATGCAGAAAACCCAGGAAGACTTGGCAAAGTTAGAAGTGGTAGGCGAATCTGGCGCTGGCCTGGTAAAAGTAACCATGACCTGTAACCACAATGTGCGTCGCGTAGATGTGGACGACTCTCTAATGGAAGACGACAAGGACATGCTGGAAGATCTGATCGCTGCCGCATTTAACGATGCTGCCCGTCGTGTGGCAGAAACGTCCAAAGAGAAAATGGCTGCGGTAACGGGCGGAATGCCATTACCTCCTGGCTTCAAAATGCCGTTTTAATTTTTAAAAACGTTACTACTTTGCTTAGGGCATCACGCCCGGGCAGTTTAATGAATGAAAAGCTCTGGTGTTTACCGGAGCTTTTTTGTAAACAGAATAATAGTGCTTGTGAAGATGAGCATTTCAAATACAAAACTGAGCCATTCCTAAAAACTCAAATTCCGTTCGAAGTTAACAATGTTAAAGTTGTCTTTGAGTTTATATAGTTGTGCCATACGCTTGCCCGTAGCAGCTTTCTCGTCCACTTCTTCAAACATGCCACTGGCTTCAACCCTGCGCATGAGTGATTTTCGTTGAATGGGCTTTTCTATAATTGTTTCAATTACTTGTTTTAAATCTGAAATAGTGAATAAGCTGGGTAAACAGAATACCGGCACCATGGAATACAGGGTTTTCTGGCGCAGTCGTTCCAATGCCACGTTAATGATCTTTTTGTGATCAAATGCCAGATTCAATTGTGCTATCTGGGGTAGGGAAACCCACTCCGCGTCGTCTACGGTATGAATGTGTACCTCGGCCTGCTGATAACCAATCAGCGCATAATACACAATGGTAACGGTAAATCCGCGCGGATCCCTATCATGCCCGGAGAAGACTTCCAGTTGTTCAAGGTAATTCGGCTTCACACCTGCTTTTTCCCGTAACTTTCGCAATGCGGTGTCTTCTGTTGATGTGTCGGTAGCCGGATCTACAATACCGCCAGGTAACGACCACAGCCCTGAATAGGGCTCGATAGAACGCTTCACCATCAGCACTTTAAGGATGCCATCGTGCACAGTGAACAATACGTTGTCGATAGTAAGTAACGGACTGGTGATCATGATGATTTCTCATTATGTGTCTTTGTGACATTAATTGTCGTCAATTCAAGACCTTATTGCAAATATAAAAAAATCATGAAATTTGTGTATTTACAGAAGTGTCTCATGGACATATATTAAAAGTGTCGATGAGACATTTAATGAAAAGAGGAATACATCATGTTTGGAATTAACTTTTATAAAGCTGACCCATCTACTCACGTAATGCTGTTTAAAAATGGTGAAGTGAAGCTGCAGGGACGAGGCACCAGCTTTTATTACTATGCACCTAATGCGTCTATTGTGGCGGTGCCATTGAGCAGTAAGGAGTTGCCCTTTGTGTTTCGAATGAAAACCAAGGACTTTCAGGAAATCACGGTGCAAGGCCAGATAACGTTTCGTATTGACCGTCCTGAAGCAGCAGCACAAATGATCAATTTTTCCATAAATGCAAAAGGCATGTATTTATCGGATGAGCCGGAAGGATTGGATGAACGCATTATGCGCAGCGTGCAGGTAGTAGTGCGCAATGCCATGGAGTCTATGAATCTGCAACAAGCGCTGAGCAGTGCAAAGGTGCTCACCGGCGCACTACAGGAACAATTGCCGGTGCAAAGCAATCTTCAGCGTTTAGGTATCGAAATTACCGAGGTGTCATTAACGGCAATTTCTCCGGCACCGGAAACAGCCAAAGCGCTGGAAGCCGAAGTGCGGGAAGCGTTATTGCGCGACGCAGACAATGCCATTTACGCCCGCCGTTTGTCGAGTATTGAGAAAGAAAAACAGGTGCGTGAAGAAGAGCTGGAAACCGAAAAAGCCATTGCCCGCAAGCAACAGGATTTGGAAAAACAAGCGCTGGAAGCTGAGCGCGAAAAGCTACAGCAGCAGTTCAATATGGATCAGGAAAAGCTACTGGCCAGAACCGACAACGAGCGCAAACGCGCGGAACTGGTGGAATTGGAAAACGCCAATTCGAAAGCCCGGGCCGATGCCAAGGCCTATGATCTTAAAGCCCAGTTGGCGGCGTTCAATGACATTGATTTGGAACGCTTAAAAGTAATGAATATGAATGCTGCACGCCCGGAGCAGCTAATCGCACAAGCCATTGAAAACCTGACTAAAGGCGAGAATAAAGTGGGCAGCCTTAATTTCTCCCCCGAACTGCTACAGTCACTGATTCGTTAAGGGGGCATAGGCAATGAGTACTGATCGCAAAGTGGTTATCGTGGTAAGAAAAACGCGTTTGCAGGAATTAAAGGAAAAATACTGCACATTGGGGCAGGCAAAATTTTACCTTGAGCATTTAGGGGAGTCCTTTGAAGGATACCAGGACGAACACAACCGTTTTCAGCACACCCTGGACAACATACAAAGTCATCTCGTAAAGCTGGCCAGAGTACTGGTACTCGAGCGCAGCTTTTTGCCCAGTTTCCAATTTGCGAAAGACGATATAATTGTGGTGCTGGGGCAGGATGGGCTGGTGGCAAATGTAATGAAGTACTTAAATGGCCAGCCTATCATTGGGATCAATCCATTGCCGGATTTGTTCGACGGGGTGTTATTACCGTTTTTACCGGAAGATGCCGTTGCTGTGGTGAGTCAACTGGTTCAGGGGAGCATAAAAACCTCGTCGGTTAGCATAGCTGAAGTGAATACGAATTTGGGGCAACGCTTACTGGCAGTTAATGATTTGTTTATCGGGCCCAAATCTCATACGTCGGCACGTTACAAACTGGCCATTGGTGGGCATGCTGAAGAACAAAGTTCTTCAGGGGTGATTGTGTCTACGGGTATGGGCTCTACCGGTTGGTTTAAAAGTGTATTGGCTGGTGCCAGCGGTATTGCCGGGCAGCCGGTTCGCACTGGACTGGACAAAGGATTTGCCTGGAACAGTCACTTTTTGTATTACAGTGTAAGAGAGCCGTTTCCCTCTCATGTAACGCACTGCGAATTAACATTCGGCAAAATTACAATGCATGAACAATTAACCCTTACGTCTAAAATGGCTGAGAACGGCGTTATTTTTTCAGATGGCATAGAATCCGATTGTATTGAATTTAATGCCGGAACGGTTGCGCACATTGGCTTAAGCCAGATTAAAGGAAACGTGGTGGTAGCCTGATGCGGTTAATCCCGCTTTTTACAGCTAACATTCCGTCAGAATTTCTTTATAATTCACGTCCATTACCCAATCTGCATTGAAGTGTGACGCATCTGCTTCAATAAACGCATTAGTTAACAAAAGGCACGCATGTTATGAAGTACAGTCCAATGCTGGCGGAATTGATCAGCGCGTTTACCTGTTTACCGGGAGTAGGGAACAAGAGCGCGCAGCGGATGGCGTTTCATTTGCTGGAGCGCAATCGCGATGGTGCCCGTACGTTAAGCGCTGCACTTCACAACGCCATGGAGCATATTGGTCACTGTCAGCAGTGCCGCAACTTCACCGAGCAAAGTGTCTGCGATATCTGTAACCATCCTCAGCGCCAGGACAGCGGGCAACTATGTGTGGTGGAAAGTCCGCAAGATGTAATGGCCATTGAACAAACTATGTCGTTCAAAGGCACCTATTTTGTGCTGATGGGCCACCTTTCACCCATCGACGGCATAGGGCCGGGAGAAATCGGCCTGGATGAACTGGAAACCCGCATTGCTGATGGCACCCTGAAAGAAGTCATTCTGGCAACCAATCCCACCGTGGAAGGTGAGGCTACAGCCCATTATATTGCCCAGCTTTGCCAAAAGCACACGGTTACAGCCAGTCGCATTGCCCATGGTGTGCCAATTGGTGGCGAACTGGAGTTTATTGACGGTAACACACTTACTCACGCATTTTCCGGTCGCCGTACGCTCTGATTTACGTATTCTGCGTGCGACATCCGCTTCGTCGCACGCTATTTGTTCAGTCTTTATTCAATCCCTTACTTTTTTGCCGGTTTTTTCTTGTCGTGGTGTTGAATTTGCCGGTATGAGTCCACACCTTCCTAACTGAATTATTCTATCTGTCTAGGAGAATCTGGTTTATGGCTGACGTGGCCCATCAAGAAACTCATGGATTTCAAACGGAAGTAAAACAACTTCTGCATTTGATGATCCATTCACTCTATTCGAACAAGGAAATCTTTTTACGTGAGCTTGTCTCTAACGCTGCTGATGCGGCCGACAAACTGCGCTTTAAAGCATTAGAAAACGACAGCTTGTACGAAAATGATGGTGATCTGTGCGTAAAACTGAGTGTCGATAAAGACGCTGGCACGCTAACCATTGCCGACAACGGCATTGGTATGACTCGCGACGAAGTAATTGAAAACCTGGGCACCATTGCAAAATCGGGTACCAAAGATTTCTTCAGTAAACTGTCGGGTGATGCGGCAAAAGATTCACAATTGATCGGTCAGTTCGGGGTAGGTTTCTATTCCGCGTTTATCGTGGCCGATAAAGTGGTTGTGCGTACCCGTGCAGCAGGTCAGCCTGCTGATCAGGGCGTGGAGTGGACTTCTGCCGGGGAAGGTGACTTCACCGTTGGCAATATCGAGAAAGCTACTCGCGGTACCGAAATTACCCTATTCCTGCGCGACGACGAAAAAGAATTTGCCGATGACTGGCGTTTGCGTTCAATCATTAGCAAATATTCCGATCACATCAGCATTCCGGTAAGAATGTGGAAAGAGCCGGTAGCAGAAAGCGAAGGCCCTGATGGCGAGAAGATCCCAGGTCAGGATGGCGAGTGGGAAACGGTGAACAAAGCAACGGCGTTGTGGACTCGCGATAAGTCTGAAATCACCGATGAAGAATATACTGAGTTCTACAAGCATATTTCGCACGACTTTGCCGATCCAATGAGCTGGGCGCACAACAAAGTTGAGGGTAAAACCGAATATACCAGCCTGTTGTATATCCCAAGCAAAGCGCCGTTTGATTTGTGGAACCGCGATCAGAGCCACGGCCTGAAACTGTATGTGCAGCGCGTGTTTATTATGGACGACGCCGAACAGTTTATGCCTACCTATCTGCGCTTTGTAAAAGGCTTGCTCGACTCTAACGACTTGCCGTTGAACGTGTCGCGCGAAATTCTGCAAGACAACAAGGTTACTCAGAACATGCGTCAGGGCTGCACTAAACGCGTACTGCAAATGCTGGAGCGCATGGCCAAAAATGATGCTGAGAAGTATCAGTTGTTCTGGAATGAATTCGGTAATGTACTGAAAGAAGGCCCGGCTGAAGATTTTTCTAATAAAGAAAAAATCGCGGGCTTGTTGCGCTTTGCGTCAACGCACAATGACAACAGTACGCAAAATGTGTCACTGGCTGATTACATCTCTCGCATGAAAGAAGGTCAGGAAAAGATCTACTATGTGACTGCCGATAGTTACCAGGCTGCGAAAAACAGCCCTCACCTGGAAATCTTTAAGAAGAAAGGCATTGAAGTGCTGCTAATGGGTGAGCGCATTGACGAGTGGTTAATGCAACACTTGAGCGAATTTGAAGGCAAGCAACTGCGTTCAATTGCTCGCGGCGACCTGGATTTAGGTGATCTCGACGACGAAGAAACCAAAAAGGCCCAGGAAGAAGCCAGTAAACAAATTGAAGGTGTACTGGAGCGCGCTAAAGCGGCATTAGGTGACAAAGTACTGGACGTGAAGTTTACTCACCGTCTCACAGAATCGCCTGCGTGTATTGTTGCAGATGAGCACGGCATGACCACGCAAATGATGAAACTGATGGAAGCGGCAGGTCAGCCAGTACCAGCAGTGAAATATCACTTTGAACTGAACCCTGAACATCAACTGGTGAAAATCCTGGCGGATGTGCAAGACGAAACCCTGTTTAAGAACTGGGCCGAAGTGTTGTTTGATCAGGCTGCGCTCTCAGAACAGGGGAGCCTGAAAGATCCGGCTTCTTTTGTGAAGAACCTGAATGGATTGTTGGCAAGCTTAGCTAAATAGCTGCCAGGCAAATACCGAACAAAAAGCCTTCCCGGAGTGGAAGGCTTTTTTATACCCGTTATTTATACCCTACTGTGTTTTGTGCAGTACCCACCGCGTTGTAATTTACATGTTAAGTCAGTGACTTTAATTATGTAATGTTGTTTAAAAAATGTTAATAAATCATATAGTTATACTAAAGTGTAATTGTGCTATAGTGCAAAATACTTAGTACTGGTTCAGTTATTAAACACGTGCGATGAACTGACGCTCTACACAGTTAAACTGTGATAGGGTTGTTGTTGTATTGTTGAACATAATTACGGCAATTGGGCTTCCTGTTAGGTGTGCGATGGTTAATATTCTGGATAAATTGCGCCGCTTTTCTGACCTGGTTGGCAAAACCAGTGGGCAGAACTATTTTGATCTGGTTGTGCTCGCGTTGTCGGACATACTTGATTGTAACTTTGTATTTATTGGTAAATTAGATAAGCATCATACTTATGCCGAAACGTTGTCTCTGGCGGCTAACGGCAAGTTAGCCGAAAATTTCACTTACTCGCTGGCCAATACGCCATGTGAAGACGTGTCGAAAGACAATATCTGCTTTCATACTTCCGATGTTTGCGCCAAGTTTCCCAAAGATACAATGCTGGTGGACATGGGCATTGAATCCTATTTCGGTATGCCGCTGCACGACTCTCAATCCAGAGTGTTCGGCATTCTTGTTGCGCTGAATTTTTCAACCAACACCAACAACGAAGAATTAAAAATCCTGTTTGAAATTGCCAGTCACCGTATTTCCGCGGAAATTGAGCGTCGTAAAAAGGAAGAAACCCTGCATCTATTTTCGTCCATGTTTACAAGCTCAGCAGAAGCCATCCTGGTTGCTAATAAAGAGTTGGAAATTATTGAGGTAAATGATTCCTTTTGTGACATGTTTGGCTTGTCCAGAAATGACATCGTTGGCAAAAACCCTAGGGTGTTTTCCTCGGGCTTACACAACCGGGAGTTTTACGCTACTTTTTGGGCGAAAATTCAGCAAACCGGTCAGTGGCAGGGCGAAATTACCAACCGACATGCCAATGGCAGGCTCCTCAAGCAATGGGTGTCGGTTAATCAAATCAAAGTGGGTCATTCCGAGGTTTGTCGATACACCGCGCTCTATATGGATTTAACCCGATTAAAAACAGTAGAAGAGCGCAATCTGTACCTGTTGAATACTGATCCACTCAGTAAACTGGCCAGTAAAGCTGCACTTACTGAACGGATGCAGTCGAGCCAAACCAAGTGGTTACTTATGGTGGCCATCGATGGATTGCGTTACCTCAATGAGGCCTACGGTTTTGAAGTGTGTGATCAGCTTATTCGGGCAACTGGCAGCTTAATTCAATTATTGGTGCACGCGGATTTGTGCGCTGGGGTAGGGCCAGGAAAATACGCGATACTGTTTGAAGATGAAGTACAACTGAACTCGGTAGCCAGCAAATTAAGAAGTTTTTTTGCGGTAAATCAGGTTACTACAGACGACATCAGTATTTATGTCTCCTTGTCGTTCTCGGGAAGCTATGGAACGACAGATTTGTTGAGGCTGGCGTCTGCTGCTCTGCGGGAAAGCCGCGAGTTAGGCAAGCCGAGTTGCGTTATTTATTCCGATTCAGAAGAGTCGCAAAAAGTCACCAGGCAGCATAAATACGCGGAAGCAAACAACCTGTTGCACCGAGCGCTAAATCAGCATGCGGTGGAGCCCTATTTTCAGGGGATCCGTAACAATAAAACAGGTGAGATCACACATTTTGAAGTACTTGCGCGTATCAACGACAATGGCGTAATTATCCGGCCAGTGGGTTTTTTGGAAGCGGCGCAGGTGTCCGGTTTATTACCTGCATTATCCCGGGCGGTAATAAGCCGGGCATTTGATGTAATGGCAAATCATACTTATACCTTTTCAATTAATATCACTGAGTACGACTTAAATGCACAATATCTGCAGGCATTTTTACTGGGGCTGTGTACTCAGTATCGCATCAAACCTGAGCGTGTTGTACTTGAAGTACTGGAAAGTATTAGTAGTTCGCGTAAGAACACGCATATCGAACAGTTGAAGTCGCTGAAGCAGTCAGGTTTTAAACTGGCAATTGATGATTTCGGTGCAGAATATTCAAATTTTGAACGGATCCTTGATTTAGAAATCGATATTCTGAAAATCGACGCCAAGTACATCAAATGTATTGATGTAGATACCAAGAGTTATGAAATCGTGAAGGCTATTGTCTTTTTCTGTCGTAACAGCGGTATTTTGTCGGTGGCAGAGTTTGTTAATTCTCCGACTATTCAGCAGTGTGTTGAAGAACTTGGTATTAATTACAGTCAGGGGTACTTGTTCTCTCGTCCGCACCCCTTCGAAAATAACAATAGTGACTCTGACCATACTTCCCTGTATTAACTGGGAAGATATGGACCAGTTGAGTTGCGCAATACCAAATCGCAATTTAACGCAGGCGTTTCAAAAGCGGTAGGTTTATTACCCAGTGATTTGATCAGCATTTTGGCAGCATAATTCCCCATTGTGGAAATGGGCTGGCGAATAGTGGTTAATGGCGGCCACAGGTTTTCTACCATTGGGTCGTCGTCAAAGCCTATTATCGACAGATCATAGGGGATTTTTAAGCCCATCTGGCTGGCAATGCGGTAAACCGACGCTGCCAGTGTGTCGTTCACACAGAATATAGCAGTAGGCCTTACCTGGGTTTTAGTAAGCAGGCGGCGTATCACAGAGTCCAGGATATTGGGTTCTTCGTCGTAGCCGTACTCTTCAATGTATTCAGGTACAACAGGAATGTTGTGCTTATTTAATGCGGCCTTATAGCCAGCTAAACGCCAGGCTCCCGCACCATGACCTTTCAGGTAACTCAGCATAGCAATGTGCTGATGTCCCAGATTGATGAGATGTTCAACCGCCTTTTGACTGGCTGCTTCTTCCTGACAACGAATAAATGGTGAGCCTTGTGCGTTCAGCGGTGCAATTCTTACGTAGGGCACACCAAGCTCATCCAGTAACGCAATCACATTGGGATCATCACACAACGGCGGGCAAACAAGGTAGCCATCGGGCTTCGACAGTTCATGCATTTGTCGGATAATGGGCTCAAAGCCAATATCATTGATTTTTAACGGGCGTATAAGCAGGTTGTAACCTGCCTGATCACAGGCTTCAATAGCACCGGTAAGAATACTATGAGAATAAAAGTTACCGCTGTAATCTACAAATAGCACACCTATAATGTACGACTGGCGGGTTCTGAGGCTACGAGCATTGAGGTTTGGCCGAAAGTCCAGTTGCTTTACAATCTCGGCAACGCGTTGACGCGTGGCGTCTTTTACACCGCTTTCGTTATTAATGACCCGGGATACTGTTTTTACAGACACGCCGGCTGCTTTCGCAACATCGCCGATTGTCGCCTTACCCATGTGTAAACCCTTTGTTTTATTGTGTAGGGAACTGTTATTGCACAGTTTGTGCGCAAAAACGCACTGTCTGTCATTTATTGTTATTTATATAGTATCGACTTTACACACTTTTGAGAATATCGAAACGTATTTAACGCAATTCGGTTCAAATAAAACATTAATCTGCGCTTTTAGTCATTCGGCAAGATGTAGCGGGCGGGTTGAACGTTTTGAACCATTCTCACGGTTAAATCAATAATTGACATCGATGTCATAAAAATGCAGGATGTCTACATATTTTTAACATTGGACACCGTTAATTTCATTTATTTAATGTTCCTATTTGATAACGTTGTCTATTTTTGGTGGTTCTATGATTTCAAATTTTAAACATTCCATTTTGGCTTGTGCCTTTGCCGGATTAACCGCTTGTGGCGGCAATGCGCCAACCTCAGAGATCGCTAATGCCGCTGTTAGCTATACAGACAGAAACAACAATGGCGTAATGGATGATTTTGAAAATCCGGCGCTTGATGTCAGCCTGCGTGCCACGGATCTGATTACAAGATTGTCGCTGGCGCAGAAAGTAAATTTGCTCACGGGCACTGGCTTTCAGTTAAACAATGTTGGTGGCTCAGAGAAAGTGCCCGGGGCGGCAGGCTCGACCTTTGCTATTCCTGAATTAGGTATCCCAGCTATGGTGCTGGCTGATGGGCCTGCGGGATTGCGCATTTCCCCTACCCGGGAGAATGACCCAGCCAGCTATTTTGCTACTGCCTTTCCCATTGCTACGGCGTTGGCCTCTACCTGGAATACGCAATTGGTTACCCAGGTGGGTGATGCTATGGGCGAAGAGGTGAAAGAGTACGGCGTGGATTTATTCCTTGCGCCAGGCATGAATATTCATGCTAACCCATTGGCGGGGCGGAACTTTGAATACTATTCAGAAGATCCACTGATCAGCGGTTCTATGGCTGCCTCAATTGTAAATGGTGTAGAAGCGCATGGGGTGGGTACCACTATTAAACACTTTGTGGCGAATAACGCAGAAACCAGCCGTATGTGGCTGGATGCCCACATTAATGAGCAGGCCTATCGCGAAATCTACTTGCGCGGGTTTGAGATTGCTATTGAAGCTTCTCAGCCCTGGGCCATTATGACCTCTTACAACAAAGTGAATGGCGTGTATACCTCACAGGATGAAGTGCTACTTGAAGCGGTATTGCGCCAGGAGTTTGGCTATGAAGGACTGGTAATGACCGACTGGTTTGCTGGCGACAGCGCAGTAGCGCAAATGCAGGCAGGCAACGATTTAATTATGCCAGGTATGCCAGATCAGCGTCAGGCAATTACTGATGCGGTTAAAAGTGGCTCGTTGAACGAATCAGTGTTAGACCGCAATTTACAGCGTATCGTTGAAACGATATTAAAGTCGCCATCTTACAATGGCTATGCTTATAGCAATAAGCCTGACCTGCAGGCCCATGCTAACGTGGCACGTCAGGCTGCTGCCGAAGGGGTTGTGTTATTGAAGAACAAAAATGCACTGCCAGTAAACGCAGATACCCGTATTGCTGCTTTTGGAAATACCAGTTACGACTTCATTGCGGGTGGCACCGGCAGTGGTGATGTAAATGAAGCCTATACAGTGTCGCTGGTGGATGGCCTGAATAACGCCAACATTCCTGTATTTAGCCCACTGCAACAGGCTTACACGGCTTTCATGGCAGAGGAAGCCGCGAAGCGTCCGCCGAAAAAACACTTCTTTGAGTT
Organism: Alteromonas sp. AMM-1; assembly: GCF_047290655.1. Classification (NCBI taxonomy): domain Bacteria; kingdom Pseudomonadati; phylum Pseudomonadota; class Gammaproteobacteria; order Alteromonadales; family Alteromonadaceae; genus Alteromonas; species Alteromonas sp. AMM-1. The sequence goes on from NZ_JBLBUE010000020.1 coordinate 24,420, forward strand.
ACAAGCGCCACTACCAGAATTTAGTCTGCCAGATGCACTGCTAAATGAAACCGTAGCCAATACAGACGTGGGGTTGATCACCATTGGCAGGAATGCCGGTGAGTTTCAGGACCGTCAACTGGATGACGATTTCAACCTAACCGCTGCCGAGTTAACTATGATTGCTAAAGTGAGCGATGCTTATCACAAGGCCGGTAAAAAAGTGGTTGCAGTGCTCAATACCGGCGGCGTTATAGAAGTGGCCAGTTGGCGCGACCAGGTTGATGCTATTGTATTACCGTGGCAGGGGGGGCAGGAAGCTGGCAACGCCCTGGTTGATGTGTTAACCGGTAAGGTAAATCCATCGGGTCGTCTGGCAACCACATTCCCGCTGACTTATGCTAACAATCCTACTTCCGACGTGTTTCCGGGCAAGCCCACTTCAGATGAAACCGTTACCGATCCCTATATTGGATTATTTGTGGGTAAGCGTACCCAGCTTGATTATGTCGACGGTATTTATGTAGGCTACCGCTATTACGACACCTTTAACGTTCCTGTGGCCTATGATTTTGGTTACGGGTTGTCGTATACCGGCTTTGATATCGAAGGCGTCAGTGTTTCATCTGCCGGATCACCGGCTGAATTTACCATTACCTTGTCGGTAAGTAATACCGGCGATGTTACCGGCAAGGACGTAATTCAGGTTTACGCTTCTGCGCCAACAGGGGATATCCCAAAAGCCAACAAAATCCTGGTAGCCTTTGCTAAAACTGGCGACATATCGCCAGCTTCAACAGAGGATCTTACATTACATGTAAATGCCAAACGCCTGGCGTCCTTCAGTGAGACGCAACGGGCCTGGGTGGTAGAAGCCGGAGATTACACGTTTCATGTAGGCCACTCGTCACAAGACATCATTAAACAGGTTACGGTATCTATTCCCCAATCCATTGTGGTGAGTAAGGTGTTGGCAGAGCTCGTTCCACCTGTTTCAGTTGCCGAAATCTCGCCCAAGTAACCGGCAATAACCATAATCAGTAAACCAGTGGGCATGTACTTAACTGCTCATTATATTCAAAGCTTCCGGGCATGATCTGCCCGGAAGCTTTGTTGTATTAACTATTCAGGAGATCTTTACATGGCCGTCTCAATACCCGGCTCGTCTCAGTCTAACTTTGAACAGGGAAACTACCGTTTTGCACTGGGTGCGCTTACCAGTTTGTTCTTTATGTGGGGATTTATTACCTGCCTTAACGACATTTTAATCCCGTACTTAAAGGCGCAATTTGCCCTGAGCTATACCGAGGCAATGTTGATCCAGTTTTGCTTTTTCGCTGCGTATTTTGTGATGTCAGTGCCTTCTGGTGCATTGGTGCATCGCATTGGTCACCAAAAAGGGCTGGTGGCAGGCCTTACTATTGCCGGTACTGGATGCTTGCTGTTTTACCCGGCAGCCCAAATGCATTGGTACCCGTTCTTCTTACTTGCGTTATTTGTGCTGGCCAGCGGTATTACATTACTTCAGGTTGCTGCTAATCCTTATGTCGCAGCATTAGGTCCAGCGAAAACTGCACCTTCCAGATTAACGCTTACCCAGGGGTTCAATTCGCTGGGAACCACTATTGCCCCGTTAATTGGTGGCGCGCTTATTTTGGCAGCAGTGACGAGCGCCACTACGGATGTTGAGAAAGTCGCCAGTGTGCAATTTCCTTATCTTATGTTGGCCGCCGCGCTGTTTGGTTTGGCATTGGTTTTCGCGTGGTTGAATTTGCCTGTTATTCACGACGATACTGTCGGGCAAGCCAGCAGTAAAACACCGCTAACAGCCTACCCGCATTTAATACTGGGTGCAGTAGGGATCTTTGTGTATGTAGGCGGCGAAGTGGCGATTGGCAGCTTTTTAGTTAATTTTATTGGTGAGCCAACGGTAATGGGACTGGCTGAACATGAAGCGGCTAACTATGTAGCCTATTATTGGGGCGGAGCCATGGTTGGCCGGTTTATTGGCGCGGCAGTCATGACACGCTTTTCGCCCTCTTCCGTGCTTGGGATTCATGCCATTGGCTCGGTATTACTGGTTGCGTTGGCCATGGTGTCCAGTGGCAAGTTAGCTATGTTGGCAATACTGGCTGTAGGGCTATGTAATTCAATTATGTTTCCAACCATTTTTAGTCTGGCTATTCAGGGGATGGGCAACGATGCCAGTCGTGGATCGGGTTTGTTGTGCCTGGCCATTGTGGGCGGTGCCATTGTGCCGCTGATACAGGGCATCATCGCCGATGTTGCAGGCATTCAACTGGCATTCATCGTGCCATTGCTGTGTTATGTGTATATTGCCTTTTACGGATTTTCGTACTTTAAATGGTATAAAACACAGGCGTAATTGGCGATTTTAATTAGTAACGCTTATTAGACGATATAAAAAAAGCCGGGTGGCATTTTTTCATGCCCCCGGCTTTTTTAGCCTGCGTGCTAAACGCATCGTTACTAACTATCGTTTAATAGCAAAGTTATATTGGCCTGAGCCTAACGTCATGATCACTTGTTGGCCGGTTGCTTCAACTATGCGAAGTCCCGACACGTTTTCAAGCGCTACACCATTTTCAGTTATGTTAGAGACCGATGTTGCAGGAAGAATCAGAGTGGCTTCGGTATTTGCAGGTACCGTTGCTTTGTACTCCAGGGTACCGTCTTCTTGTTTCCATTGGCTCACAATGGTGCCGTATAACGATTCATAGCTGGCATCTACCCAGGTAATGCTGCCCGTAGGATCAATCTCTGGTGCCAGCTTGAATGATTTAAAGCCAGGCTCACCGCGCTGTATGCCACCACTGTTTTGCATCAACCATTGGCCTACTGCGCCAAATGAGTAGTGATTAAATGAATTCATGTTGTTGTTACCGCCAAATCCATTTTCAACCGTATACCCATTCAAACGCTCCCAAATGGTTGTTGCGCCTTGTTTTACCGGGTAGAGCCAAGATGGGTACTGGTCGTTTAACAATAACTTGTACGCTTCTTCAGAGTAGCCGTGTTCGCTGAGTGACTGGCTGATCCAGGCGGTGCCGATGAATCCGGTCATCAGTGAATAGGGCGGGCGTTCTGTGCCAGTATCGTCTACATTGCTTTGCGCCACTGTGCGCGCAAGATTCGCGGCCATGGTGTCTTTCTCATCGTCCTGGAATGCACCCATTGCCAGGCCAACCGCATAGGAAGTTTGAGTATCAGCTACTACGGTTTTTAGTTCACCCGCCATGGCATCAAACATAGAGGCATTACTGATCTTACCCAGAGTTTTCTGCTCGTCGTTCAGGAATGTACTGGCAAAGTGGGCGCGTCGTTGATTGGCAGTTTTTGCGTAAAACGCTGAATCGTCACTGTGTCCCAACACGTTTGCCACATCAGCCATAATGTCCAGGGTAAAAACGTAGTAGGCACTGGCCAGATAGGCAGAACCCAACTGATTGTTTTGCGGGCCAAGCCAATCGCCTAATCCCGCGTCCATGATTAATCCGGTAACCGGATTAATTGTGCCTTCCAAATAGCTCATGTAGCGCTGCATAGAGTCATAGTGCTCTTCCAGCATAGCCACATCGCCATATTGAAGGTAGCTTTCCCAGGGGAGAGTAATTCCCGCAGAGCCCCATAAAATACCGCCAAAACCACCACCAACTGGTGCGATATCAGCGTAGCGGCCTTCCGGTGACTGGGTATCACGCATGGCTTGTAAATGCCGGCGCAGGAACGGCGATGCATTACTTACAAAGGTGGCTGTTCTGCCAAAAACGTTGATGTCGCCAGACCAACCCATGCGCTCGTTGCGTTGAGGACAATCGGTAGGCACCCACAAAAAGTTATCTACGTTCGACCATACCAGGTTTGACCAAAGTTGGTTCACATTATCATTTGAACATGAATAAGACGCCGTTAAGCCCTGCACGGAACTGGTTACTAACCCTTTCACTGAGTCCAGTGGTAAAGGCGTATCCAAACCGCTGATCTCAAGATATTGGTATCCATGTGAAGTAAAGCGTGGAGAGTAAGATTGCGCACCATCTTTCATTACGTAGATATCCTGGCTTAGCGCCGCCCGATAGTTTTCGGTCATTAGCATGCCTACATTCGGACCGGATTCCGGCAAGTCAGGGTAGAGCATTTCACCCACTCGCAACGTAACGGTTTGACCGGCTTTGCCATCAGCAAATTGCAACGATGGCACACCAACCATGTTTTGGCCCATGTCATAAATGAACACGCCAGGCTTTACTTCTTTCACAGATTGCGCGGTCAACGTGGTGAATATATTGGCGGTTTCACCAATTTGTCCCACCAGCTGCATTTGTGAATAGTCCAAACTTTGGCTATCTCTTGCCATGTTCGGGCGAACATTTTTAGTGGCAGATCCATCCAATGGCACTGCGATAGCGTTTTGCCATGCGGATGCGTCAAATTCCGTTGTGTGCCAGGTTTCAAACGCGCTCTCCAAACGGGCGTCGTATACTTCGCCCATCTGCAGGCTGCCGTAACGCACTGGCCCTTGCTGTGTGTACTGCCAGTCGTTCTCATTGGTTGTGAGTACTTGCTCAGAGCCGTCTTTGTAGGTAACCACCAGTTGCGCCAGTAGTGATTGTCTGTCGCCAAATGCGTTCCAGGTGTTACCAAAGCTCAACAGGCCACTCCACCATCCCTCGCCCAGTACTGCACCCATGGCATTGCTACCCGATACCAGTGCGTCTGTTACGTCATAGGTTTGATACAGGTGAGTTTTGTTGTATTGCGTAAGACCCGGATTGTAGTAGTCGTCGCTTACCCGTTTGCCATTAATATAGAAATCGTAAATGCCCCGGGCGGTAACATACAATCTGGCTTTTTTTATGGCCTTTTGTGATACATCGAAAGCCGTTCTGAGCACAGGTGCACCGTTAGCCGGTGGGTGAGCGGTAATTAGCGTATCCTGTTCCTGTGCGGTTACTACATAACGCGCCTCTTTTATTGAAATTTCGGGAGTGTTTGCGAAGATACTGTTCTGCTCGCCTGATACGTCATCAGCGAAAACAATGTTATTGGGTGCGTGAATATTGCGCACTTCCAGTGCATCAAATACAGCAGTCTGGCCTTTTGGCACGTAAAAACCGATTCCATTTAACATACCGTAGGTCAGGTTGTCGTGGTTATGTCCCAATGGGTTTAGCGTTACTTTGGCGCCCTTAACCAAAGGCGGGAACAACATATCAAACGGCGAAAAGGGGACATTCTCAGCACCGACAAAGAAATCACTGCGGTTGTTTACCTGTAAGGTAAGGGTACCGTATTCATTGTGGATGAGCAGGGCGTGACGCGCATGGGCATTGCCAGCGTTTATCACATCCTGCTTAATGGTAAAGGTGCTAACCGGCACGGCAGGATTGTCGTTTGGCGTATACCCTGCGCGATAAACATTCAGTGTTGCTGGCGTTGCAGGTTTTTTCGACAGTCCACCCACGTCCAGCACAACCTTAAAGTAACTTTCGTTGTATTTATTGGCCAACTGATACACGTTGAGATGCGGGGACAATAATCGGGGATCGTTTGCAGCAAATACCAAACCAGCTTCATGGCTGTTCACCGGGATCGTTATCCCGACAGACAGATCATACAGTGGCAGGTAATCGGGGTGAAAGGTAATTGCCTTGTCATCAGCACCAATCCACTGTGCACCATTCCACGCGCTAATGTCAGGATTGAGCAGGCCTGTTTCAAACCAGGCGCTTTTGGATACTTGGCGCTGTTGGTTATCCCATACGGTTAAGGTCCAGTCATAACGAGTGCGTGGTTTAAGCGGACTACCTGCATATTGAACGTGTACCGACACATCGCTGTTTACTTTGGTGCTATCCCAGACAGTCTCTCCCCATTCATCCGTAACAACTACCTGATAGGCGATTTGCTTTATATTGCGCTGCTCTTCAGATATAGCCATAGCCCAGCTGAATCGAGGCCGTTGAACATCTATTCCCAACGGTGCGTCAGTGTAGTCGGTGTTTAATTTGTAGAGCGAAAGTGCAGCCACATCTTCGCTATTGGGTGACGATGCAGGGGCGCAGGCGGTAATGTGCGTTATGAAGCACAGCACTCCCAGGTATAAGAACACGTTTTTCACAAGCAATATGCTCCGACGTTTATGTTAGCGGATGCCAGACGTGTATCAGACAATAGCTTGCCATTGTTATCGATGTCACGAGAGGGCGTTACCAGCATAACAGTTAATGGTAATTGTAAATAACTCGTTGCAAACGATTATAATTGCAGTGAATGATTTTGCAATGAAATGATTGTTTCTAATTTGGAGTTGACCGAGGTGTTTACGCAATTTGTACATTTATTTACACGGGCTGCTCACATTGATCTTATCGATAGCAAGTATTTATGATTTTTTTAATAGCTATGTTTTTATATTTAAGTTATTGAAATTATATGGTATTTATGGTTTTTTTAGTATATTTGGTTTGTGTGATTTCAAATGTTTGCGTTTGATTACTGTTGACCGAACATGATTGTTGAGTTAATTTATTACGCAGATGTTAACGAATTGTTTAGCGTCGGGCACAAAAAATTTAGGGGACTTACCCCATTTCGGAGACTGAAATGAACGCACAATCAGGACAACACTTCGGCGTATTCAAGCCAACTTTATTAGCTTTGCTTGTTAGCACAGCGTTTTCTGGACACGTATTTTCACAAGAAAAGCAACAAGAAAATGACAACGATGTCGAAAAGATTGAAGTAAGAGCACAGGCAACAGGAACACTTATTCGTGGAGCAACGCCTGTTGGTACTAATGTGGTTGGATTTGACACCGCCGAGGTTGAAGCGATCAGTGTGGCAGACAGCAATGAGCTACTGGCACAAATCCCGCAAATGAGCAGCACCTTTAACAGCCGCCCAACGATGGGAACCGATATTGGTCAGGGTATGCCAATGCCGAAGTTGCGTGATATAGGTGTAGGTGGCGGTAGCACTACACTGCTGTTGTTGAACGGCATGCGTATGCCGGGGTCTGGTATTATTCAGACTATTCCGAACGTGTCTGCTATTCCGCCTGGTGTAATCAGCAACCTTGAAATTGTGATGGACGGTGGATCATCTATTTACGGTTCCGATGCTATCGCCGGGGTGGTTAACTTTATTACCCGCGACCGATTTGATGGCGTGGAGTTCAGTGCTGAAGGTGGTGTGGGCGACAGCTATTCTGCCAGCACATTCAATATTACGGCTGGGAAAGACTGGACGACAGGTTCAGGCATGATCTCGATTTACCATGCACAAAACGATGAAGTGTTTGGTAAAGATCGCGATTTTATTACCGGCAATAGCACAGCCAACGGCGGTGGCGATTATCGTTCCAATCTGTGTAAGCCGGGGACCATTACGGTTGATGGAGTGAACTATAAAATGGACACCCGTGAAGCCGGCTCAAATATCTGTGATCCAACAGATGGTATTACATACGTACCCAAAGAGAAGAAAACCACAATCTATGCGTCACTGCAGCAGGATCTTAACGACAGTGCGTATGTAGATGTGGTGACTTATTACAGTGAGTGGAGCGCAGATATTACCGGTGACGCCACTAATTCGCTGTCTGATATTGGCGCAACAGGCACGATTACCTCTGACAACCCTTATTTTTCACCGATTGGGTCTGAAACCAGCCATTCAGTGGCATTCGACTTCAGCGACGTGGTTGGACTGGGTGCGAAAAACGGCAGTGATTTTGATGCGTTTGCCTTTATTCCTGAAATTACTTACGAATTGCCCAACTACTGGCGTTTAAAAGCGGCTTACAGTTATGGTCTGGCACACACCAAGGGTGTTGAACGCGGAATTAACTCCACTGCGCTGGCTGCAGCACTGGCGGGCACTGATACCAGTTCAGCGCTGAATCCTTATGACGTTGCGTCAACTGATCAGAGTGTGCTCGATAGTATTCTGGGGTATTACGGCAGCTACGGTGATGCAACACAAAGTCACCACCAAATCCGGGCTACTTTGGACGGCGCGATTGCTGAATTACCGGCCGGTGAAGTCATGCTGGCCGTAGGCGCTGAATATTTTAAACAAGACTATGAAGTTGCGTATGGTGGCGGTGCTGCAGGTGCGCTGGATCTGGTTGAAGCAGAAGCGTCGCGTAATGTTAAATCGGTATTTGGTGAAGTGATGATGCCTCTGATGGACTCATCGGCTGGCGAAATTAACTTTACCGCGTCATTGCGTTACGACAATTACAACGATGTAGGCAGCACTACTAATCCCAAAATTGGTCTTGATTACAAACCAACTGAAAATACCCGCCTGCGTGCGCAGTGGGGCACTTCGTTCCAGGCGCCAAGTTTAGCGGATACTGGCGCAGCGGTAGACACTCGGGCAATTGTATTACCGGTTAGCCCTTGGCTGGCCAGTGATGCAGCGGGTACTGACTTCTTCCGCGGCACTATTTTGCTGGCGGGTGGAAGCGATGGCTTGAAGCCAGAAGAATCTGAGTCTTACAGTGTTGGTTTTGACTGGACGCCGGATTTTGCCGACGATCTGAGCGTAAGCGTTACTTACTACAACGTGGATTACTCCAGTGCAATCAACCTTGCACCGTTTTATACACCGAGCGTTTACTTTAATACACCTGGGTACGCAGCTTATTACACCATTAACCCTACCCTTGAAGAGGCGCTGACTGCCACTGAAGGCTTCCGCATAGACGGTGCGCCGGTAGAGTCGCTGTATGCAGATGGAAATTCTGCGTACCTGATAGCGGATGCCCGTCGTTACAACATGACGGCCACGCGCTTGTCTGGTCTGGATTTCGATATTCAGAAAAGCTGGCTGGTGGATTTGGGTAAGATCAGTGCGGGTGTGTCTGGTACTTACACGCTGAAACGTGAAGCTCAGGCGGTAGCGGGTGATGCGTATGTTGATGAATTAGAAACCGGTACATTTGGTAAATACAACGTAGTGGCATCGGTGGGACTGTCGACTGAAAAAACCAACAGTCTGATCCGCGTGCTGCATAGCGATGGCTGGGAGAACGCTTATGCCTCTCTGGATTCGTTAACTACAGTGAATGTATTTACCAGCTACTCGCTGGGTGAAATGGGCAGCTTCGAAAACGTGGACATCACCCTGAATATCGACAACCTGTTTGATGCCGAAGCGCCTTACTTTGATGACGCAAACGGCTTTGATGGCGGAAACGTGATTGGTCGTGTGTTCTACCTTGGTGTAAAAGCCAAAATGTAATGAGTGTGTAACCTCGTGTGGGTAAAGGCGTGCAGAGTGTTCTCTGCGCGCTTTTTTTCGTTTAAACGGAGAGTAAATATCACAGGAAGACTAGCGAATTGGAATTACACTATAGTTGGATGACTCCTGCGCTTAAAATATGTTAAAAATAACAAGTAAACGTACCCTAATTGTTTTGATAAACAGTCATATGGGTTGCGTTTCATTTATCTAACACTCAGGAAGTTATGTACTCTTGCAGTCTCTTTGTCAGAGGCAGGGCAATGGTGCGTAGAAAGGATCTAACATGAAAAAAATAATAACAGCACTCCTGCTGCTATGTGCATACATAGGTTCAGTCAATGCCGATTCCATCCCATTAGAATCATTCGCAAAGCACGCTCAGTATCAGTCAGTTAAGATATCACCAACCGGAGAATACCTTGCGTTTGCCGCGTTGGAAGAAGGCAAACGGGTGATTGCTGTGGTACAACGTTCACCGGCCAAGCTACTCAACGTGATTCGCTTCAGAGGCAACGAACAGGCCGGTTCGTACTTTTGGGCAAACGATGAAAGACTGGTTGTAGGTTTGCAGATCACATTGGGCTATTTCGCCAGGCCTATGGGTACCGGCGAATATTACGCAGTTAATTACGATGGCTCAAAAGGCCGAAATATTTTTGGTTACCGCAGCGAAGAGGGGGTCGCGTTTAACCCGGTTTTTGAATCTCCATCGGTTTTGGACATGATGTGGGACGACGATAAACACATCCTGATTCAGGGGATTCCAGTTAATAATGATTCGTCAAATTTAACCAACGTGTACCGGTTGAATATTTACAATGGCAGAAAGCGCCAGATTACCCGCTCTCCTTTGAAACAAGCTCAAATGTTGTCAGATAACAACCAGCAAGTGCGTTATGCAGTGGGTGCTACGGCCAAAGAGGGCAAAAACGTACTGCAAATTTATTATCGCGAAGACAATGACGCTGACTGGTCGTTGCAAAAGGAATTTGATAACGATGATGACTCGTCGTTTCAGCCTTTGGGATTTACTGCTGATAACAAAGGCATTTACATACGCTCTGATCATCAGAATGGTCGCGATGGTATTTATCGCTACGATTTGAACAGCGAAGAAATGACCATGGTTTATCAGCACGATCGTGTAGACATTTCTGACTTTGACATAGACCGCAATAACGTGTTGTATGCCGTGCAGGTAGAGCCAGATTACTCATACACTGAAGTGGTTGAGCCTGCGCACCCAATCGGAAAATGGTACCCGCCGCTGATTAAAGCGTTCAACGGTGCCCGCGTGCAGATCACCTCTGCAACCGCAGATTTCACCAAGTTAACGGTATTCGTAAGCAGTGATCGGGATCCTGGTTCGTTTTATCTGTTTGATGCCACCAAAGGCGGGGTGGAACAGTTAGCTAAAGTAAAACCCTGGATTGATCCTAAACAAATAGGCAGCGGTTTCCCGGTGGCGATACAAGCGCGGGATGGTTACACCAACTATGCCTATGTTTCTACACCAGTAGGTAAAGAGAAAAACCTGCCGCTGGTAATTATTCCTCATGGCGGGCCGCATGGTCCTCGCGATTATTGGGCATACGACGATGATGTCGCGTTCCTTAACGACAATGGATTTGCAACTATCAAGGTGAATTTCCGCGGCAGCGGTGGTTATGGTAATGCGCATGAATCCGCAGGCTACGGCGAGTGGGGCGGATTGATGATTGACGACATGACCGATGCGGTTAAATGGGCGATTAAAGACGGCCTGGCTGATCCGGATCGCATCTGTATTTATGGCGCTTCGTATGGTGGGTATGCGTCGTTAATGTCGGTGGTAAAAGAGCCGGATCTGTACAAATGTGCGGTAGGGTATGTTGGCATTTACGACATGGCAATGATGTTTGAGAAGGGCGATATTCCAGACAGTCGCTTTGGTCAGAATTTCTTAAAGCAAGTGCTCAGTAAGGACGAAGACAAACTGGATGCGTTCTCGCCAGCCAGACATGTCGACAAAATAAAGGCTGAACTGTTTATTGTGCATGGTGAACAAGACGAGCGAGCACACTACGATCACGCTCTGTTATTAAAATCAAAACTCGATGAAGCCGGAAAATCCTACGAGTGGATGACACGGGCGGAAGAAGGACATGGTTTCTACAAAGAGGAAAACAGGCAGGCGCTTTACGAAGCCATGCTAACGTTTCTGAATAAGCACATTGGAGAGAAGTGAGTACATAGTTATGTACTCTCACATCGTCCTGTTGCTGGTCTGTGGTTATAGCAGGCCGGCACAGTACAGAATTCTGTACGACTATAGTTAGCATAAAACAGGCTTATCGAGGGGGCGTTAAACGGCGGTCGTACTGGTCTTTCGTTCAATTTACATACGCTATTAGTCTTAAGCGCACCTGCTTGGCCTGCACAGTACTTGTCACGCGGGTTTGGAGTGTGTAAAGTGCCCCACAGTTATAAGTTAATACAAGCGGAGAGCGCAAATATGCGAATAATACTTCTCGGTGCACCAGGTGCCGGTAAGGGAACACAAGCGCAGTTTCTGATGGGCAAATATGGTATCCCGCAAATTTCTACGGGTGACATGCTGCGTAGCGCAATCAAGGCAGGTACAGAAATGGGGCTTGCTGCTAAGAAAGTAATGGACGAAGGGAAGTTGGTATCCGACGATATCATCATTGGTCTGGTAAAAGAGCGCATTGCGCAGGACGACTGTAAAGCCGGCTTTTTACTGGATGGATTCCCGCGCACAATTCCTCAGGCAGATGCCATGAAAGAAGCGGGCGTTACCGTTGATCATTGCATCGAGTTTGATGTGCCGGACGACGTTATTGTCGACCGTATGGGTGGCCGCCGCGTTCACCCTGCGTCGGGCCGCGTTTATCATGTTGTCTACAATCCGCCTAAAGTGGAAGGCAAAGATGATCAAACGGGTGATGATTTGATTATTCGTGATGACGATAAAGAAGAAACGGTACGTAATCGTTTAAGCATTTATCACGAACAAACCCGGCCATTAGTAGATTACTACACTGCCGAGGCTGCTGCCGGAAATTGTGCTTATCACAAATTAGACGGTACTCAGCCGGTTGATCAGGTTAGTCAGCAACTGGCTGCACTACTTGGTTAATCAGACCATCTAAGAAAAGCTGCCGGTTGGCAGCTTTTTTGTTTGTGCACTCGCTAAATAAATAAAATCGCTAACAAATCCTTTACCTGCTCGCGGGCAAACTGTCACAATGGCACCGAATTAATTGAAGGAACAGTGCCATGTTGTTACTCCCGGTTACCGCTTTTTACGCCAGTATTCTTGCCCTGGTTTATCTCTATCTTACAGCGCTGGTTATTCGCTTTCGACGCCAAAATCGCATTGGTGTGGGCGATGGCGGCAGTGACGTGTTACAGCGACTTATTCGCGTACACGGTAACTTCGCGGAATACGTACCGTTAACCTTGATCCTGCTTGCGGTGCTAGAAATTAACAGTCAATCCACCTTATTGATTCACTTGCTTGGCGGCGCTCTGGTGATGGGGCGGGTTTTACATGCGTACGGATTACGCCATTCCGCTGGCGCAACCTGGCAGCGATTGGTGGGTATGGTACTTACGTTGCTCACGTTGTTTATTATTGCCTGTATTAACTTAACGCTGATTTATTGGATGCCCTTTCTGTGAGTAAGCTTACGTCTTTAATGACCCCCGCCTGCGTAATTGATGCAGCTAAGTTTCAGCACAATATCCGCCGTATGCAGACTGTTGCCGCCCGCGATAATCTGGTGCTGCGTCCACATGTAAAAACCTTAAAGTCTTTGGCTGCGGCAGAGTTTTATGCACCTGCCAGCGGCCCGATAACGGTATCGACGCTGGCCGAGGCCGAGAGTTTTGCCAGCGCGGGTTACACAGACATTCTTTATGCAGTGGGATTAGTGCCTAATAAATTTGGTCGTGTCGCAGCGCTTTCAGCACGAGCCAATAAATTTACGGTGGTACTGGACAGCATGGCAGCCGTGAATGCACTGATAGCCTACGCCACTCAGCTGGAACATCCGTTACAGGTGATGCTGGAGGTGGATGTGGATGACCACCGCGCCGGACTGTTACCTGTGTCTGATGAGCTGGTTGCATGTGCAAAAGCCATCGTAAGTACGCCACAACTCCATTTCAGAGGGGTAATGACACACGCGGGTGGCAGTTATGATTGTTTTACCCAGCAAGCGCGGGATGCGATTGCTGAACAGGAATGCCAGCTAATTGCGAAAGCGGCAGCGCGATTAGCCGAACACCAGATTGAATGCGAATTGGTGTCTGCCGGATCAACACCTACCGCATTGGCAAATACTCGTCATAAAGGGATTAATGAGCTTCGCGCTGGCGTTTACGCTACATTTGATTGCGTAATGGCAGGGTTGGGTGTGTGTACTGTTAACGACATTGCGCTCTCGGTGCTAACCAGTGTAATTGGTCATCAGAAAGACAAAAACTGGGTGATTGTTGATGCGGGCTGGATGGCGCTGTCCCGCGACCAGGGCACAGCCTCACATGCCAAAAACTGCGGATACGGGTTGGTCTGTAACAGTGACGGGGAAATTCTGGATGGTTGGTATGTCAGCAGCACCAATCAGGAGCACGGCATTATTTCTCATATCGATGGCAAGCAACCTGATGACGCATTGTTTGGCTATGGCACGATGCTGCGTATTCTGCCTATACATGCCTGTGCAACCGCCGCACAATTTGAGACTTATCAGGTGGTCGATACCGAAGGCAATGTACAGGACGTCTGGTCACGCATTTCAGGCTGGTAAACTTCTATGCGAATTGGTATCAAACGTTACAAATGATACATATCGACACATTTGGTTACTGCTTAGCGAGCATTGTTACACCTGTTTGGTTGTATACAGCAAAGGATCCTCTATGATCACAATTACGCAACAGATACTTAGTACAGTTGTTTAGCGTAGTTAACTGAGTCATGGTTGCTAACTGATAATATTCGTTAAGAGGAGCCACAAAATGGATTTTAGCAAATTAAAGAAAATGTTGTTGGTAGCAGCGGTAAGCGCATTACCTGCGCTATCCTTTGCACAGGATGTTGAAGTGATCACCGTTGAAGGCGGAGAGGGTCCAATCCTGAGTCGTAATCAACAGGAATACAGCCTGGCCGTTGAACAAGCGATGCTGGCACTGCACGCAAAGAACTACGAAAGTTCTTACCGTCTGCTGACGAAAGGTGCCCGTTTTGGCAACAAGCAATCGCAGTTTTATCTGGCGATGAGTTATTTCAATGGCTGGGGAACAGAAATTGATAACAAGCAGGGCTGGTTGTGGTTAAACGTGGCAATGGAAGCGCGCAATTCGCAGTGGAACCATTCGTTTAAGAAAATAGCTGACGCTATTCCTGAAGAAATTCAAACTGCCTGGCAAGCAGATGTGGCCCACCATATTGAAACCTATGGTGCCCAGGCTACAGAGCATAACTGTAAGCGTTATCGTCCAACCGGCAGCAGCATTACCGAAATTATTTGTGAGCGTGAATTCGATGGTTCTTAATTGACATCAACGCAAATGAAATAGCACAAAGAGCCGGTCACGGATTGACTGGCTTTTTTGTTTTTGCTGCGCCTATCCATGCCATAACTCAATGTTGTGGCGATTTCCCAAGGTTGCATGACAGGCGAATCGCGGTACTATGGTAGCAGGATGTGTCCAGACGTTTTAAACAGCATGAAAAGGTTATTCAGAAGTGTGTGTTTGAGTGTGACGGTCATGCTAAGCAATGGTGTTTTTGCTGATACATCATTGATGGTCTTCACAGAGAGCTCCCCGCCATATCATTACGTAGAAAATGGCAAAGTAATTGGCGAAGTAACAGACAAAGTGCGCAACATTATAGCGCGGGCAGGGTATACGGCTGAATTCAAAGTATTTCCTTGGGCGCGGGCGGTATTGAACACGCAGCGTCACAATCGGGCGCTTATATTTTCAATTGCCCGAACACCAGAGCGGGAAAATCAGTATCAGTGGATTGCGCCGGTAACTCAGTTTGAGTTGGGTATTCTCGCACTCTCTGCCCGCAACGACATTTCAATTTCCAACTGGCGTGATTTAACGTCGTATTCCGTTGCCACGCAACGGGGTGATATAGCTGAAAAATGGCTCAAGGAGCTCGGCTTTAAGGAAGGTCAAAATCTGATCGCCTGTGCTGATATTGTTTGTTCATGGGAAGAGCTCAAACGGGGCACAGTGGATTTTATTATCGAAGATCCCCGGTTAGTTGCCGATACAGCTGAATTAGTGGGCCTGAAGGTTACCGACGTCACCATGCACCAACTTATCCCTGAGTTATCGGTTACTGCCCATTTGGCTGCCAGCTCAACAATGCCGCCGGCAATTGTTGCCCGATTACGCCGCGCCGCCAACGAAATTGGTTACCGACCCTAGGCTAGAAATCAGCCGTTGAATCTCAACATGGAGTGACAGAAATGGAAAAACTGTTTTTAGGCATTAAAGGCCACGTTGTGTGCCTGGAGAAAGCGACGGGAAAGACGCTTTGGGATACCAAACTAAAATCGACCTCTGGCGTTACCAATCTGCTATTTGAAGACAACAGGGTGTTTGCGTATTCCGGTGGGCATTTGTTTTGCGTTAATGCAGAAAACGGTAGAATTCTCTGGGAAAACAAACTGGATGGCTTTGGCTATGGTGCCTGTATAATTGCCAGTGAAAACCAAAATGCCAGTTTGATAACCAGTCAGATTCAGGCTCAGCAGTCTTCAGCGGCTACCGCTGGTATTATTGCTGCTACAGCAAGCACATCAGCGGGTGGCGGCGAGTAGAAAGCAGATGTACTACTCAATTTGGATGGGTATTGAGCTGCTACAGAATTGAGCGCGGTGATAATGTTGCAAGTCTCCTTGGTAAGAAAGACTACAAACTCAACCGTTTTTCCCGATATCGCTATGCAAGTCAGTGATGGTGAGTAGGGAAGACGACTAACGGGAGCAAGTTATTTAATTAACCGCTCCCGTAACGATTAGCGAATTACGCCTTGTGGCGCTCGCGAAGGATCCCAATAGCATCAGACATCGACATATCGCAGGCATGCAGCAGCACCGTTAAGTGATACAGCAAATCGGCCGCTTCGTTTTTCAGCTCTTCGGTGTCCATAACAGTAGCTGCCAATGCGGTTTCTACCCCTTCTTCACCTACTTTCTGGGCGATGCGTTTTACGCCTTTACTGTATAGTCTGGCGGTGTAGCTGGAGTCTGGATCGGCGTTTTTACGCTCAGCCAGAATGCGCTCAAGATCGCCAATAAAGGTGTAATCAGCAACTTCACCATGGAACCAGCAGCTTTCTTCGCCGGTGTGACAGGTTGGGCCATTTGGCTTAGCCAGTACCAACAAGGAGTCGGCATCACAGTCGGCACTTATGCTGACTAGATCAAGCGTATTACCCGATGTTTCGCCTTTTTGCCATAAGCGCTGCTTGGAACGGCTAAAAAACGTGACTTTGCCACTTTCCAGTGTTGTCGTCAGGGCGTCCTGATTCATATAACCCTGCATCAGTACTTTGCCGGTAACGCCATCCTGCACAATAGCCGGTAGCAGGTTGTCCATTTTATCCCACGCCAGCTGCGTAAGTGTTTGTTGTGTCACTTTCATATTTACACCCTTGTTGGTTAACCCTGGCGAAAGCGTTCGCGCATGGCTATGCCTTCGCTAACCAGCGTGGCTTTTAGTTCGTCAATGTCAATAATGCCTTTGTGGAAAACAGACGCTGCAAGCGCGCCATCCACATCGGCTTGCTTAAATACATCGGTGAAGTGAGCAATGGCACCCGCACCGCCAGAAGCAATCAGCGGAATATTACAAATATCACGAACGGCTTTTAGCTGAGCAAGGTCGTAACCCTGACGCACGCCGTCCTGGTTCATACAATTCAGTACGATTTCGCCAGCACCGCGTTGCTGTACTTCTTTAATCCAGTCCAGTGTTTGCCAGGCAGTTTGTTGAGTGCGGCTTTCGTCACCGGTAAACTTGTATACTTCGTACTGGTTGTTGTCTTTGTTGTAAAAGCTGTCGATACCAATCACCACGCACTGCTGTCCGTACACATCGTGTAGCTCGTTGATCAGGTCCGGATTGGTCAGCGCTGGTGAGTTGATTGATATTTTATCTGCACCCATTTCAAGGATGCGGCCTGCATCTTCAACTGATTTGATACCACCGGCCACGCAGAACGGGATATCAATAACCTGCGCTATGCGGCTCACCCAGCTTTTGTCTACCACGCGTTGGTCTGAGCTGGCGGTAATATCGTAAAACACCAGTTCGTCTGCACCGGCTTTCGCGTATTGTTCCGCTAACGGCACGATGTCACCAATGATTTCGTGGTTGCGAAATTGTACGCCCTTTACCACTTTGCCATCGCGTACATCCAAACAAGGAATTATCCGTTTTGCCAGCATGCGATAGCCTCCTCAACGTTGAATTTACCTTCCAGTAACGCCCGGCCTAAAATCACGCCGCCGACGCCGGTAGGGCGTAAGGCACGAATGTCGTCCAGCGAACCAATGCCGCCGGAGGCCTGCCAGCTTACTGCCGGAAACTGTTTACACACTTCGGTGTACAGCGCCACGTTTGAGCCTTGCAAGGTACCGTCGCGGCTGATATCAGTGCACAGTACGTGTTTAGCACCCACTTCAGCAAACTCCCCCAGAATGTGTTCCAGTGACACGCCCGAGTTTTCCTGCCAGCCATGGGTGGCAATGAACTTGTTGCCTTGTTCGTCAATGTTGATATCCAGGGCCAGCACGATGTGTTCAGGACCGTATTTCTCAACCCAACTCTTTACCAGCGCCGTTTCTTTTACTGCCAGTGAGCCAACGACAACGCGGCTTACGCCGGACTCTAACAGCTGAGCGACTTCCTGCTCACTGCGAATACCGCCGCCAGCCTGAAACTTCATTCGCTTGGTGTCGACCATGTGTTTAATCAGGGTAAGCTGACGCTTACTGGTGTCTTTGGCACCGGTCAGATCCACAATATGAAGCCATTCTGCACCCTGGTCGGCATAGCTATGCACCACATCAACCGGCGCTAAGGTGTACTGGGTTTTCTGGTTGTAGTCGCCCTGATAAAGGCGAACGACTGCGCCGTCTATTAAATCAATTGCTGGAATAATCATTACATGTTCACAAAGTTAGTTAACAGTTGTGCACCGGCTTCACCAGAGCGCTCAGGGTGGAATTGCACACCGAAGAAATTATTGTGCTGAATGGCTGCTGAAAAGGACTGGCCATATTCACACGATGCCAGCGTATGTTCATACACAGGCACCGCAAAACTGTGCACAAAGTAGAAATACGTACCTGCATCGATACCTGCAAATAAGGCTGAATCTATTTTTGGCGAAATGGTGTTCCAGCCCATGTGCGGCAATCGCAATTCGCCCGCTTTCAATCGGGTAACTTCACCGGGCATCAGTTTAAGGCAATCAATCGTGCCGCTGGTGGCTTCATCAGACTGCTGCACCATCAACTGCATACCAAGACACACGCCTAGTACCGGCTGCGTGAGCTGTTGAAGCGTAGGGATCAGGCCTTTACCGGTAATGCTCTTCATCGCAGCGCCCGCGCTGCCCACGCCGGGCAGAAACACTTTGTCGGCCGCTTTGATGACAGCTGGGTCATCTGACACGGTAACGGCAACGCCTAAACGTTCCAGCGCAAATTTTACCGATGAAATGTTTGCACAGCCGGTATTAACAATCACAATGGTTTGTTGTGACATTACAAGGCTCCTTTACTGCTTGGCAGGGCATCACCCTGGCGCGTAATTGCCTGGCGCAATGCACGGCCGAACACTTTGAATAAGCTTTCTACCTGATGATGCGCATTGCCCTCAGTGGTAGACAAATGCAGGGAAAGTCCCATGCTTTGCGACAGCGAATAGAAGAAGTGCTCTACCATTTCAGTGGCCATTTCGCCTACCTGATCGCGACTGAAATCTGCCTCGAATTTGAGGTAAGGGCGGTTAGATATATCCATGATGCATTCCGCCCGGCACTCGTCCATGGGCAGCGCGAATCCAAAGCGTCCAATGCCGCGTTTATTGCCAAGGGCTTTTTTCAGTGCTTCGCCTAATGCCAGCGCGGTGTCTTCAACACTGTGGTGATCGTCGATGTGCAAATCGCCGTCAACTTTTACCTGTAACTCGAAGCCGCCATGGGTGGCAATTTGGTCGAGCATGTGGTCGAAAAAGCCAATACCAGTATGAATACTGGACTTGGCCGCAGAGTCTAAATCCACGCGCACATGAATGTCGGTTTCAGACGTGGTGCGGGTTACTTCTGCAATGCGGGCAGAGGCCAGCAGTTGCTTTTCAATCATTGGCCAATTCAGGGTGTCGCGATCGTAGCGAATGCCCACTATGCCCATGTTCTCGGCCAATTGAATGTCAGTCATGCGATCGCCAATGACAGCAGAGCGGGTAAAGTCGACTTTGCCTTGTTGCAGGTAGTCTTTTACCAGTCCCAGTTTGGGTTTCCGACAGGTACAGTTGTCGGCATCGAAATGCGGGCAAATCAGCACGTCGTCAAAGGTTACGCCCTGGCTTTCGAAAACCGCCATCATGGCATTGTGTGGTTTTTCAAAATTGGCCATCGGGAAGCTATTGGTGCCCAGGCCATCCTGGTTGGTTACCATAACCAGCTTATAGCCAGCCGCTTTCAGCTTGAGTAACACTGGGATCACTTGTGGCTCAAAGGCCAGCTTCTCAAGCGAATCCAACTGCTTGTCGATAGGTGGCTCTTCTACCAGTGTGCCGTCACGGTCGATAAATAAAATGGCTTGCTGACTCATGACTTAGCTCCTGTCTGATTAAAAAATGTATTCAGCAGCGACAGCAGTCGCTGGTTTTGTTCTGCGTTGCCAACAGTAACGCGCAAACAGTGTTGTAAATTCAGTTGCTTGGACTGATCGCGAATAAGCATGCCTTCGCTTACTAAAAATTGCATGATGTCACTGCTTTGCGGGTGACGGAACAATATGTAGTTGGCTTTTACATCGCCCATCATAGTCACGCCCGGCAACACGGCGAGGGCGCTGCGAAGGGCATCGCGTTCGGTGTTCAGGTAGCTCACCTGTTCGCGCATGCGGGCAACGTTTTCTTCACTGAGTGCCTGGGTCACGATCTGTGCCACCGGCTCCGGAATAGGGTAAGGCGCAATCACTTTCATCAGCGCCTGAATAATCTCTTCGTTTGCCAGCGTAAAGCCACATCGTAAGCCAGCCAGCGCAAAGGCTTTCGACAGTGTTCGCAATACCACCAGATTGGCGTACTGACTGAATTTAGTTGCCCAGGTATTGGCCATATCAAATTCAATGTAGGCTTCGTCCATTACCACCAGTGCACGATCTTTAAAGTGGGCCAGAATGCGTTCCACATCGGCTGCTTTAACTTGTGTACCGGTAGGGTTGTTGGGAGCACAAATGAAAACCAGGTTGACGTTGTCTACCGCACAAATGCCATCTACATCCAGATTGAAATCTGGTTTAAGTGGTACGCGCTCTATGCCCACATCACAGGTTTCTGCGCTAATTGCATACATACCGTAAGTAGGCGGACAAATCAGAATGCGATCTTTACCCGGTGTACAAAAGGTGCGAATCAGTAATTCTATGCCTTCATCGGCACCCCGGGTAACCATCAGTTGGGATGTCTCTAATCCTGCATAACGGGCGTAACCTTTAATCACGCCAGATGGTTGGCACGACGGGTAACGATTAAAGTTACTGTCGTCAATGCTATAGGGGTTTGCAAACGGCGATTCGTTGGCATTGAGCCAGTCCTGGCCACCGGAAAATAACCGGCGCGCAGATTCATAAGGCTTCAGTGGCACCAAATTGGCGTTGATAAGGGTATCAACTAACTTACTCATATACGGATCTCTACTTCGAATCGTTACGTTGCAAGGCTTCCAGGCGATAGCGCACGGCATCGCGGTGCGCGTCTAGCCCTTCGGCATCAGCCAGTTGCATTATAGCCGGGCCCAGATTGCGCATGCCGTCAGCGGATAACTCCTGAATGGTGTAGCGGCGCATAAAATCGAGCAGGCCCAAACTGGAATAATTACGGGCATAGCCATAGGTAGGCAACACGTGATTAGTACCAGACGCATAATCACCAGCGCTTTCTGGTGACCATGGCCCCAAGAAAATAGAACCGGCGTGTTTAATTGCTGGCAAATGATCCCGGGCTTTGTCTATTTGCACAATCAGGTGTTCCGGCGCATAAGCGTTACTGACTTCAATGGCCTGTTCTATTGAGTCGGCCAGAATGTAACGGGCATTCTGCATGGCTTTGCTGGCAATACTTTCACGCGACAAACGCGCAAGTTGAGCGGTAACTTCCGCTTTCGTTGCCTCTATCAGCGCCTGACTTTCTGAGACCAGAATGGCCTGAGAATCCGGACCGTGTTCTGCTTGTGAAAGCAGATCAGATGCTACGAATTCCGCACTTGCATTGGCGTCAGCCAGCACCAGTACTTCAGATGGGCCAGCAGGCATGTCGATGGCCGCGCCATCAGCTCGCTGACTAACCTGTTGTTTGGCTTCGGTTACATAACTGTTACCCGGGCCAAAGATCTTGTCGACCTTTGCTATGGTGTGAGTGCCAAATGCCATTGCTGCAATGGCTTGCGCGCCACCACACAAATAGATTTCTTCGATGCCACACAATTTGGCCGCGTAGGCAATTTCCGGTGCAATGCGCTGTTGCGCATTGGGCGGTGTGCACAGCACGCGGCGCTTACAGCCTGCAACCAGCGAAGGGACGCCAAGCATCATTACCGTAGACGGCAATGGCGCACTGCCGCCCGGGATGTAAAGACCAACCGCTTCAAGGCCGGTAAAGCGCTGTTCGCAAACCACGCCAGGGGTAGTGGTGAGGCGAATATCTTCAGGATATTGTGCCTGGTGGAACTGTTTTACATTGTTGAATGCGGTTTGAATGGCACTTTGTACCTCTGCAGAAACTTGCGCTGCAAGCGCATCCCGCGCTTCAACTGACAAAGGTAGCGCTGACAGCGCAGGGCAATCAAACTTGCGCGTATAATCCAGCACTGCGTCGTCGCCGCGCGCTTTTACGTCGGCCAGAATGCCCGCTACGGTATTGCGCAGTGACTCGCTGTCTGCCATTGCCGGGCGCTACAGCGCTGCGGTTTTGTCGGCAGTGGAAAGCGTTGACCAGTTAATCATTGATAACCTCTCAGTTAACCCATCATTTTTTCAATTGGCATTACCAGAATTGAACTGCAGCCCAGTGCTTTTAATTTTTCCATGGTTTCCCAGAACAGATTCTCTGGGCTTACCACGTGGATAGCTACTGTATCGTCAGAGCCCGCCAGCGGCAGAACTGTTGGGTTTTCCGCACCTGGCAGCAGGCTTTTTACCTGTTCCAGATAAGCTTTGGGAGCGTGTAACATGATGTACTTACTTTCTTTTGCCTGAATCACACCGTCGATACGAGGCACTAAGCGGTTGATCAACGCCTGTTTTTCCTCGCTGATTTCACCGTCGGCGCGTTGAATTAATACGGCTTTTGAACGGAAGATCACTTCTTCTTCCTTGAGGCCGTTGGCTTCCAGTGTGGCGCCGGTTGATACCAGGTCGCAGATTGCGTGGGCCACACCTGCACGAGGGGCTACTTCTACTGAACCGGTTAGCATTACCGCTTTGGCATTAACGCCGCTCTCTTTGAAGAAACGCTCCAGTAGGTAAGGGTATGTAGTGGCTACTTTTTTGCCTTCCAGTGATTTAACACTTTCGTAGTTAAATTCGTTGGGAACGGCAATCGATAAACGGCAACCGCCGTAATCTA
>NZ_JBLBUE010000200.1:0-5828 GCF_047290655.1 Alteromonas sp. AMM-1
ACAGGTCGTCAAGGTGGCGGCCACCCCAATACAGGGTAATATCGCGATTGGGATCTTCTTTCAGCGATTGCATCAAAATGGAATAGGCATACGAGAAACCTGTGCCACCAGCAATTAACACAATCGGCTTGTCGGTAGCTTGCAGATACGCTTTGCCGTGTCCGCCAGAAACGTAAATGGCCTTTTCCTGACGCGCGCGCTCAAGTACTTCACCAGCGTATTTATTACCGGGTTCGGCGCCAATATGCAGTTCTAAACGATTATTGTCGTAGGCGGCATTGGCAATTGAAAATGGGCGCTGATCTTTTTCGCCCATATGCACCATAACGTACTGGCCAGACTTGAAATCCAGTGATACGTCGGGGGTTAAATCAACCCGAAAAACGGTTTTGGTCAGCGGCGCAATGCTTTCCACCTGGCATCTAATTTGTGACATGAAAATAGAATCTCTTTTTGTAAATCAAGGTTGCGAGGAGTTGCCCGGCATAATGCCCAGCGTATCCCAAATTTCGTCTACACGACGTTTAACTGCTTCGTCCATTTCGATGGGAACACCCCATTCCCGATCGGTTTCGCCGGGCATTTTATTGGTCGCATCCAGGCCCATTTTGGATCCAAGGCCCGATACTGGCGACGCAAAATCCAGATAATCAATGGGGGTGTTTTCAATCAACACTGTATCACGGGCGGGGTCCATTCGGGTAGTAATTGCCCAGATAACGTCCTGCCAGTCGCGGGCGTTTACGTCGTCATCGCACACCACTACAAACTTGGTGTACATAAACTGGCGCAGGAACGACCATACGCCCATCATGACTCGCTTGGCGTGACCAGGATATTGCTTCTTCATGGTTACCACCGCCATGCGGTACGAACAGCCTTCGGGAGGAAGATAAAAGTCCACAATTTCCGGAAACTGCTTTTGCAAAATGGGCACAAATACTTCGTTCAGTGCCACACCCAGAATGGCCGGTTCATCGGGCGGACGTCCGGTGTAGGTTGAATGGTAAATCGGGTCGTCGCGGTGAGTAATGTGAGTAACCGTGAATACCGGAAATTCATCTACTTCGTTGTAGTAACCGGTATGATCGCCGTAAGGTCCTTCCGGCGCGGTTTCGCTCGGGTCGATATAGCCTTCCAGCACGAACTCGGCGCTGGCCGGAACCTGCAAGTCGTTGCTGATGGATTTTACTACTTCGGTTTTGTCGCCACGTAATAAACCGGCAAACGCGTATTCAGACAAAGTATCTGGTACCGGCGTAACGGCGCCTAAAATGGTGGCGGGATCGGCCCCTAAGGCTACTGAAACCGGATAAGGTTGCCCAGGATGAGTCTGACACCATTCGCGGAAGTCCAGTGCGCCGCCGCGATGCGACAACCAGCGCATGATCAGTTTGTTTTTGCCTAGCACCTGCTGGCGGTAGATGCCCAGGTTCTGGCGCTTTTTATGCGGCCCGCGGGTAACCGTGAGACCCCAGGTAATCAATGGCGCCACATCGCCCGGCCAGCAGTGTTGTACCGGCAGTTTGGTCAGGTCAACGTCGTCTCCCGTAATAACATTAGCCTGACAGGGCGCTTTGCGCACTTCTTTGGCTGGCATGTTCAATACTTGTTTGAATACCGGGAGTTTTTCCCACAGATCTTTCAGTCCTTTGGGCGGCTCAGGCTCTTTTAAATACGCCAGCAATTTTCCTACTTCACGCAGTGCTGACACCGAGCTTTGACCCATGCCCAGCGCTACCCGCTCCGGGGTACCAAACAGATTCATCAGTACCGGGGTGTCGAACCCTTTGGGATTCTCAAACAACAATGCCGGACCGCTCGCGCGCAGGGTGCGATCGGCAATTTCGGTCATTTCCAATTTAGTATCAATAGGTTGGGATATGCGTACCAGATCACCATTGGCTTCCAGTTGCTTAATAAAATCCCGAAGATCTTTGTATTTCATGATGAACAAACTCAGACTGCTGTGGCTCAGGCAGTATACCACTAAAGCGACCAAGCCGATCACATTGATGCATAACAAAAAACTCGCGATAGCCTGAACAGGATCTACAATTAATGACAGAGCCGTTTAATCGGCGCATACTGGCTACAAAGAATAAATTGCCTGGAGACACTATGGCCTTTACCCACGACGTAATTGAAGAGCTGAATTTATTGTTAAAGTTTCCTGCTGAAAGTCTGATGCAGGGACTCAAAATCCACCACGATGCCAGTCAGGCAATCGTAGAAGCCGCATCCAGACTATACACCAAGGGCCTGATCACACAGGTAGATGGTGGATACCTCACCGACCTTGGCATAGACGTTGTAGAGCATACAAGGCGCATAAACAGTGCCATGTGCATTAAATTTAATTAGGTTTTTTTAGCGGCGGCCGATAACCTGAGCATAGATATTGGCCGTTAGCAGGACTCGTTATGCATACCTTCGTTCGTACCTCCATGTTTGCGTTAGCCTGTGCGCTGTTACCAGTGTCGGCGGTCAACGCGCAGGAAGTTAAAGCGGTGCAACTGTACACCCAGGACGAACTAATAAACCTGATTAATAAAAACGAGCACCTCGATCGCGTAGTACTTGATCGTTGTCAGTTGAATCAGGATATCGAAGCCCGCGCAGAAGTGTTAAAAGTGCCGGCCTACCAGTTTTTATGGGGCGATATGCTGGCCTGGGGCGTATGTGTAAGCGCAGACCCGGTGCGTGGTATCGACTTTATGCGCCAGGCTGCTAATCAGGGATTACCCGCCGCCTTAGAGCAGCTCGGTCGCTACTACAGCAAAGGTACGCTGGTACAGCAAGACAGAAAACGCGCGGTGATTTTCTTACGCGAAGCGGCGGCGCTGGGTAATTTGAAGGCGCAAATGCAATTGGCTGAATTGTTTATTGAAGGCTACGGTAGCCCCTACGATTATCAGGACGCATACCACTGGTTGTACAACGCAATTACCGACGATAAGCCTACCCATAAACAAATAGCGGTGTATTTGGCCGAACTTGAAAAGCTGATGCATCCGCGCGCTGTGCGTGACGCCCGTAAACCGCTGGATAGTTAGTAAGTCGGAACTAGCTTTTGGATTGAAGGTCGTGTTTGCACCATACTTATCTTCCCATCATCTCGCACAGTAACCGTCATCCCCGCCGCTTATCTCGTCATCCCCGCCGCTTATCTCGTCATCCCCGCGTAGGCGGGGATCTTGTTTGGCTGCGGCACACTGTTTAAGTAGACCCCGGGTCGAGCCCTGGAAGACGGGGGATCCTATAAAACAACCTGCGAAACGTTACCCTACAAACTGCTCGCGATGTTGAGTTAATACGGTGTAAGTGGTGTCTTTAATATTGCTCACATAATGCCAGGCGGTGTTCACCTGTCCGAGGGTAAATTCCACGGTCATGTAACCTCGCTGATGCAGGTTACAGTATTTCACTTCGTCGATTAACAATGGCAGGGCGCGGGCAAGGTCTTCTGCTTGCTTATCGGTCAAGCCCAAATAGTCTTCGAATCCAGGCGATGATACACCCGGTGTTGCGTACTCCACAGCAACGGTCTTGCCGGTGTTGTCGGTTAACGCATTTGCCCAGCCGTTGTGGGTGTCACCCGCCAGCACAACCAGCGATTTACCCTTTTGGCTAAACAGGTTTAGCACCTTTTCACGTTCAGCGGCGTAGCCGTCCCAGGCATCCAGGTTGTAGGGAATTTTAGCGTTCAATCGCTGTTGTTCGGCCGCAGTAAGCGCGCGTCCTTCAAGTTGCTGCTGACGCAGTTCAACCAACTGAGCAATAATGCCCGGCACGGCTTTACGGTCAGTACTGGCGATGATTTCGGCCGGATAATGCATCTTGCCCATGAGTATTTGCTGGCCCAGTACATGCCAGCGGTTGTTACTTGAAGCGACTTGCTTTTGCAACCAGGCAAATTGCTCGTTACCCAACAGAGTGCGCGAAGGGTTGTTTACGTCCCGTTCAAAGGCGGGTAAATCGAACCGGCCGTCGGGTTGTTTGTACGCCCCCAACGACAACTGCTTTTCCCGGCCTATCACCCGTGTATCGAGCATGTAAAGGCTCACCAGATTACCAAATTCGAAGTGGCGGTAAATATGCGGGCTCTCATCGCCCATGGGCGGTCGAATAGGCAGCCATTCGTAATACGCCTGAATAGCTGCTGTGCGACGCGCGAGAAAGTCGCCTTCTCCGGCATTGTGATTTTCAGCCCCCGACATGTACGTATCGTTGGCAATTTCGTGATCATCCCAAACGGCAATAAATGGCTTGTGCTGATGCAGCAACTGTAACCCTCTGTCTTCGCGATATTGAGCATAACGGGTGCGATAGTCAGCAAGATTGAGTAATTCGCCTTCATTGCCCGGCACGAATCCGCGCCCAATCGCATCTGCATTTGCGGTGGCATAACCGCCTTTGGGGTATTCGTAAATGTAATCTCCCAAATGCAGTACTACGTCAATACTGCTGTCTTTTGCTGCGGCATCATAGGCATTGAAATACCCTGCCGGGAAATTCGCGCAGGAAAATACCCCAAATTTAACTCGCGAGGTAACGCCATTGTTCAACGTGATTGTTTCGCCAATGGGTGAGCGTGTTTCACTGGTAAAAAAGCGATAGTAATAGCGCTGGCCTGGCGCCAGATCTCGCACATCTACTTTCAGTGTGTAATCGCGGCTGCGTTCAGTTTTTACCACACCACTGCGCACCGGCCTTGTAAAATCGGGCGTTGTGGCCAGTTGCCAGCGAATGTAACTACTGCTGCTATTGCTGGCAGGCACGGCGCGGGTCCACAGAATAATAGAACTGGACGTAGGGTCGCCACTGGCTACACCGTGAGTAAAGTCGGCCGGTGGAACATAATCATCACCATCGGGTGCAAAGGTTGCCCCACAGCCGGATAATTGGGTTGAAATGGCAATACCGCCGCCAAACAAAGAAGAAAGCTTTATAAAATGTCGTCTGTCCATAACACTGCATCTGAAAGGGCGAAAAAATTACTTTAACTAAGCTTGAGCGGCTTGCCTACCTTGAAACGGCAATTTGCGGTAAATGGTTGAAGTTATGTGTAAAGCGGAGGATAGTAGAACGATGTAAAACCCGTGTAAAAAAGTGAGGGCTGCAATGGAACTGGGCGCATTTTCGGTAAGTCTGACGGTGAAAGATATTCACGCGTCGAAAGCGTTTTACGAGAAACTGGGATTCTCGGAATTTGGTGGCGACATAACGCAACACTGGCTCATCATGAAAAATGGCGATCACATCATTGGGTTATTTCAGGGTATGTTTGAAGGTAATATCCTCACATTTAATCCCGGCTGGAACCAAAGCGCACAGAACCTCGACAGCTTTACCGATGTTCGGGACATCGAAAAGCACTTAATTGCTCAGGGACTCGAACTCACGAAAACAACAGAGCCCGGCGGGCAAGGTCCAGAAAGTATTGCCCTTACAGACCCCGACGGCAATGCAATACTGATCGACCAACATCGTTAAACACACGTTTATGGTGTTATTGACACACTTTTTTACAATACTGTTTTTAAGGGCAGTAGCCAGTAACGCCAACATTGCTTACTGTTGCGATACCAAAACACTATGCGTTGGGCTGTTTTTCCGCTAAATCTGCGTCATTTGGTCTACTTACACGTATATGTTCACGAATAACAATTAAATAAGGCACCTAGAATGAAAAAGCTTTTTGCTATGAGTGCAATTACACTGGCCATGCTGGCTGGTTGTAGTGCAGAAAAAGCACAGCAAACCCCTGCTCAGACAGAATCTGCCGCGCCGGCACCAGCAGTCATTATTTCAGCAAACGATGATCG
>NZ_JBLBUE010000201.1:0-5828 GCF_047290655.1 Alteromonas sp. AMM-1
ACTTTTCCAGCAAGGAGCAGCTGTATCTCGATGTCATCAAGCACTTACTGGATGTGTGGCTAAAGCCCTTGCATCAATTCAGTGTTGAACAAAACGCCATCGATACCCTTACTAACTACATTAAAGTGAAGCTGGAAATGTCGCGGGACAATCCGGCTGAATCTAAATTGTTCTGTATGGAAGTAGTGCAGGGCGCACCGCTGCTGTTGAATGAGCTGGAATCGCCACTATGTAAACTGGTAGAAGAAAAAGCCAAGGTGATTCGCGCCTGGATCAGTCAGGGACAACTGGATGAAGTAGACCCGTATCATCTCATTTTCAGTATTTGGGCCATCACCCAGCATTATGCTGACTTTAGCGTGCAGGTAAAAGCTGTAACCGGGAAAGACCTGAATGACCCGGATTTTTTCCAGAGCACGCTTTCATCGGTTACACACATCATTTTGGGCAGCATTCGTCCGGAATAGCGAGTTGCTGTTTTAGTCTCGTCGTCCCGGAAGGTGCGAAGCACTTATCCGGGATCTTAAAGTAGCCTTAAGCTATCACGATCTGCCCGCTTCAACAGTTTTAGAAAGCTGGTCTATGCGTAATTTGCTTTCCAACTGCATTTGTAAAATATTGAATAGCAATGCCGTCATAAAATACGGTGACGTTAAGATCTGACCGTCATTAAATACTGAAATAGCAGTAAACATTAAACAGACAATGGTAATCAAGCCTGTCACAAAACGGGTGAGTTTAATCATTTTACTTATCCTTGAATTTAACAACGTCACCGATGAGCAGCGTTAAGTAAACGCTCATTAAAAAGGTATAACAACTGGCCCAAAGGATGGATATATCGAGAGTGGGTTAGCACAAGCCAAAGTACCTGATTCGAAACAGTGGGAGATGGTTGTTTTGATCTCACTGCCTGTTTGAGTAGGTCCCGGGTCAAGCCCGGGATGACGGAGATAGGATGTATCCACACAGTCGTCTCGGAAAGTGCGAAGCGCTTATCCCCATCCGTCGTCCCGGAAAGTGCGAAGCACTTATCCGGGATCTAAAGCAACAGAACAGGGTTGTTTAAATATCGCGGCCTGTTTGAGAGGATCCCGGAACAAGCCCGGGATGACGGAGAAAGGATGTATCCGCTCAGTCGTCGTCCCGGAGAGTGCGGAGCACTTATCCCCATCCGTCGTCCCGGAAAGTGCGAAGCACTTATCCGGGATCTTATAGCTTAAACTTGCTCACTTCGTCGTCGAGCTGCTTGGCAAGTTCTGCCATTGCCTTACTTGTTGCTACCATCTGCTTGGCCGAGCGCAGGTTATTGTCGCTGTTGTCGCTGATATCGTGAATATTGCGATTAATGTCTTCTACCACCACACTTTGCTCGTCGGTAGCAGTAGCAACTTGCGTATTAATGCCGTGAATAAGCTGAATATCGTCGGCAATTTCTTTTAACATGGCGTCAATTTGCATCGCCGCATCTACCACATCTGTCGTTTGCTTATTGCTGATCCGCATTTGCTCAACGGCGGCTTGCGATTCTTGTTTGAAGCTGTCTATTTTGCTCTGGATTTCTTCTGTTGAGGTCGCCGCGCGTTGCGCTAGTGTACGCACTTCATCTGCTACTACGGAGAAGCCGCGGCCGTGATCGCCAGCGCGTGCTGCTTCGATAGCGGCATTCAGTGCAAGCAGGTTAGTTTGGTCTGAAATGCCGCGAATGGTTTCTAAAATGCTTACAATGTCATCGGTATGCGCATCTAATGATTCAATTACGCCGGTCACGTTATTGATTTGTCCGGCAAGTTGATTAATGGTGTTTACGGCCTGTTGTGTAAATGCCTGGCCATTGGCAGAGGCACTGGCACTGTGGTTGGCGCTGCTAGCCGCATCATGTGCAGATTGGGCGATCTCGTTCACTGTACTGCCCATTTGATTTAATGCTGTTGCTACCTGCATGGTGCGGTCGCGTTGTTTTTCGCTATTGGATTCAGTGAGTGCAGACTGCTCAGCTACCTGTGCGGCTGACTGTCGAATTTGCACACTGGTTGCGGCAACGTTGGTTAATATGCCATGCAGGCTGGCAGTAAACTGGTTGAAACCTTCTACCAGTTTGCGGGTTTCTTTTTGTTCGGGTAGTGGTATACGCGTTGTTAAGTCACCCTGTCCATTACCCAATTGCGTAAATACACCCGCCAGGCTTTCCAGTGGCTTACTAATGCTGCCAGCGAACCAAACGCCTAACATGGCAAATCCCAGTGCAATGATAACAGACCAGGTGATCATCGACACACTGGCACTGTTCATTTCAGTATAGAGCTCGCTAACCGGAACCTGTGCGATGACATACCAGCCTGCGCTTGTTACATAGGTGCTGGCAAATAGCATGTCCTCACCCTCCACTTCACCGCGTATAAGGTTGAAGTCTTGCTTGGTAAGCAATGTGCTGGCAATGGCGCTGGTGGTAATGTCACGAAGATGCGATTTACCCAGCAAATCGGTATTGCTATGGGCATTGATTATGCCTTTTTCGTCGGCCATGAAAATGAAGCCACTTTCGGCAATTTTTACGCTGTTAAGTACGGTCATCAAGTCATCAACTGACTTGGCAACGCCGGACATGCCCCGTCCGTTTACCTGTTGGTAATTGGCAAATAGCCGATAACCTTGTCCTGTTTCGTTGTACAGGCTCAACGAAATCGGTTGGCCACTGTCTTTGTAGGCAAAAAACCAGCCGTCGTATTGATCGTTTTTCAATACGCGCAGAAAACCATCCTGATTCCAGTATTTGTGCGTTTGGCGATCGACAAAGGAGGTAACCGTAAGGTCGTTAAAACTTTTAAGCTGGCCCAGGTACTTTAGCAACTGCGCCTCGCCCGCTGGGTTCGCACCCGCCTGAGACCAGGCAATTACGTCGGGATTATTGGCAATGGAGTAAGCAACAGACTTCATCACTGCCACTTCTTTATCTACCCGGTTAGCAACCTGCTTAACCATATTGGGCAACTGCACTGATTCCATGTTCTGCTCAACTAATTGTCTGGCAATATACTGCTGGATAGTCCCGACCAACAGGGTAGATGCCAGTACGGCAATCACCAGAATAAATATTAATTTTTGTTTGATACTAAGGGATGCAAAACGCATGGGTACAACTCTTCTGTGCAACATTAAAAACCAGACCGAATGGTCCAATCTAAAAGGTCTTAGCGGCAGTTACAAGCGAATTGGCTGAAAAAATACCTGATGTTTATGGTGTGTGATAATGGTGTTAACGGGGTGTGTGAAATGCCCCTGAACAGTGCTTTTTTGCTGCTCAGGGGCATGGTTTTCTTACCAACTGCGCTTCTTATGGCCGTTCAAAGCGTAGTAGCAAATGAAGATATAGCAGGGCAGCATTACGGCGTAGGCTGATTGTGCGTCGAGTGTGTCAGACAACCCGCCATACACCAGTGGAAGGATAGCGCCACCGGCGATACCCATGATCAGAATCGCCGAACCTTTCGGGGTAAACTTGCCTAAGTCTGCAAGTGCCAGTGGCCACACCGTAGGCCATACCATCGCATTGGCTAGCCCCAGTAATGCAATCAAAGTAACGGTATCCGGCAGTGTTTGGATGCCTGTCCAGCCCCACAGCACAATGGATATCGTATGGGATTGGTCGGAACCCAGTATGATGCCCACCGTAAATACGACTCCCAATATACCGGACATCAGCATAGCTTTGGATTGGCTAATCAAGCGGGGAATACAAAATAGTCCCAGGAAGTAGCCAATCACCATGGCGGTCATAGTAAATGAGGTAAGCGATGTCGCATTAGCAACGCCCAGCGACGAGCCATATAACCCAATAGTGTCACCGGCAATCACTTCAACGCCCACGTAACAAAACAGGGTCATTGCGCCCAGCACCAAATGCGGGAACTGCAACACGCCATTGACTTGTGTGCTGTCGTTACTATCGTCACTCTCAAATTGTATATCCGGCAGATTCACGCGCATCAGGCCCAACGCCAGAATGCCCAGTGCGATAGCAATGCCTATATAAGGCTGAATTAGCTGACTCGACATCTCGTTTAACTGCGCAGCACGCTCCACCTCAGATAATTGGGCAAGGCTTACCTGACTCACATCGCTAAAGTTACCCAGCACCAAGGCCGTGAATAAAAGCGGCGCTAAGACGCCCGCGAATTTATTCAATAAGCCCATAAAGGCAATACGCGCTGCGGCACTGTCTTGTGAACCTAAGTGCACAATAAACGGGTTAGACGCGGTTTGCAGAATGGTGAGGCCGGAACCCACTACAAACTGGGCAATCAAAAACACTGCAAAGGTTTTACTAAGTGCAGCGGGCACAAACAATAAGCAGCCGATGGCAATCATGGCAAGCCCTAGCGACATGCCTTTCTTGTAACCGGTGACTTCCAGAATCTTTGCCATGGGTAATGCCATTACCACATAGGCAACATAAAAACAGAACGCAATGAATAGCGCCTCCATTTCACTGAGTTCACAGACCATTTGCAGGAAGGGAATAAGGGCTCCGTTTAACCAGGTGACAAACCCAAAGATAAAGAACAACAGGCCAATGGTGAGTATGGGCATCAGGCTTTGCATGCCTGTGCGCGGTAGGGTTTGTGTTGTCATGCTGTCGCTTCCTGTTCTGCGGCTACCGGCTTACCGTGCAGCCATATGTTGTTTATTGTTAAGTTATTATCCAGTAACAGTAAATTAGCTTGCTGACCAATGGCAATGCTACCCAGCGTATTCTGCAACGACATAAACTGCGCCGGCGACTGGCTGGCCATTTGGCTACACGCCGCCAGACTAAAGCCAAGGTCGCGATGGGTATTCAATACCGCCTGGTGCATGTCCAGGCATGAACCTGCGAGGGTACCGTCTGGCGTGGTCAGCTTGCCGCCGTGGCGGGTAATGGTGGTATCAAAAAAGGCCAGTTCATTCATATCGCAACCCACATGCGCCATGGCATCGGTAACCAGCATGATGTGCTGCGGGCCCTTTGCCTTAATAGCCAGTGCCGCACTTTGGGGGTGAACGTGGTGGTGATCCACTATCAGGCCACAATATGCCGCACTGTTTAGCGCGGCGCCGACCATGCCGGGTTCGCGCGACTGTAGGGCAGACATGGCATTGTATAAATGAGTAAAGCCGGTGGCACCGGCATCGAGCGCGGCCTGCGTTTGTTCAAATGTGGCGTTGCTGTGCCCCAGTGCGACTACTACGCCTTCCGCGGTTAATTCCTGTATAAAACCCAACGGCACATTGTCGGGCGCAACGGTAACAAGCACTCTGCCCAAATCCTTGCGGGTAAGAATAGCCAGCTCAGAGTCCTTTGGGGTGCGAATGTATTGAGCGTCATGCACACCCTTTTTCTTGGTATGAATAAAAGGTCCTTCGTAGTGCACGCCCACAATGTTGGGGTGTTTACGCTCAATGGCTTCGGCAATGGCATCGGCCGCTTTTGCCATCACTTGCTCACAATCGGTAATGAGGGTGGGGAGCAATGACGTGGTGCCGAATTGCAAATGGGCACGGGCTAATACATCCAGGCTATGGTAGTCGAGGTGCTGGTTAAACAGTACGCCACCGCCGCCATTGACCTGGGTGTCAACATAGCCGGGTAGCAGCGTTCCGGCAGTCACTGGTAAATCGCCTGCTTCATCAATATGCGTGATCACGCCCTGCTCAATGGTGATGGCGGCATTATTTAACATGCCTGCCGGGGTGATGACGCGTTCAACACATAGTTTCATGGTTATACCGTTTGAGTCACTTTGTTTAATCCAGGCGGTGCATCGGGGTTTAAGCCCATGTCGGCGGCC
>NZ_JBLBUE010000202.1:0-5799 GCF_047290655.1 Alteromonas sp. AMM-1
AAAGCAGGCTCGCAAACCTATTATCACGACTTAATAGCCGATAGTGACAACCCATTAGCAATGGGCGGGCTTTACAGGGAATGGCATGGCAGAGACACCCACGGCAATGCGTTTGTTGAAACGTCTTGTTCAGTAGTAACACTGGCGCCACATCCCAAGCTGTTACCCATACACGAAAAGGCCTCACCACTTATGCTGTCGTTACACGATAACAGCGTGCAGCGCTGGCTGGATTGTGAAACGTATCCGTCGGTTTCATTGGAAGATTTACTGATACCTACAATTCGCCATCGGTTTACTGTTATGCCTATAAACAAGCCTTCATTGCATGAACCAGTTGGTGACAGTTTTGTGATAGTGCCCGATTAAGTAAAACTCATCTCCACGAAGAATTAGCCCCATAAAAAAGCCCGCAACGACATTACATCGTGCGGGCTGTTTTATTATGTCACATGCTTAGTGCATTACACGTTTTCTGGCACGTTGCAAGGTTAGCAGTGCCAGACCAATCAACAAGCCAATGCCCAAACTACCGCCGCCACTACTTGGGCGGTTAGTTACGGTTACACTAACGGATTGTGTTACGGTTGAATTACCGTCGGTAGCCGTGACGGTAAAGTTAACCGTGGTAGAACTATCCGTCTCTGGTGCGGTGCTACTGAATGAAGAGCCCGGCACACCGTTGATGGTAAAGGTGACTGTGTCACCTTCAGGGTCGGTAGCCGTAGCACGTATTGTAATGGTACTACCTTCTTGTACGCTGGATGGCGCACTTACGGTAAGTACCGGAGGCTGATTTTCAGTCACCGTTACCGTAGCCTGTGCTGAGCTGCTGTAACCAAACTCATCAGTGGCTGTTATTTTAAGCACTATCGTGTTGCCGCTCGCCGCAGAGGCTGGCGTAACTGTTATCGTTTCACCACTTACCGATACCGAAGCAGTGGGGCCGCTGAGTTGTTCAACGCTCAGCGTAACACTATCACCGTTGGCGTCGGACACTGTTACAGGCAATACTGTAGCTTGTTGTTCGGTCATCGACAGGCTGGCTGTGGTTGCGCCGTTGATCAAAATAATCGGCGCAGCATGTACCTGTACATCACTGTTAGCTGCCAGTGACTCGCTACCCGTCCCCGGAATATTGGTTACCGAGGAGGTGAGGGCTACCAGCACAGCACCACTGATACTGGCGTTATTATCTAAACGAAGCGAGAATGACAGAGTGGTATCGCCAGCCGCCTGGATAGACGAATTATCGGTTAAACACAGCACTGTGCCCGACGAAATTGCGTTTACCACCGAAGCCTGAACACTGTTGTCAGCCGCGCTGATATAACCAAAATGGCCACCGCTTTGGGTGCTTTCACTGGCATAACCAATGGTTGATGGTGTTGAATCATCGTGCAGCGTAACATTGTTGTAGGCAAACATAACCGAAGGCTCACCATTAACAGCATCGTGCACCAGGATCACCTCGAAATCGGCAGATTCAGTACCCGACACCATACCGCGCCATTCAATGACTGACACCTTGCCATTATTAAAAGACGCTGCGGCGATACCCGCGTCAGACGTTGTAGCAAACGACCAGTCACGCCAGAAGGGGGCCAGTGTTACCGCATTATTCTGCACTCGGGTTAATGATTGGTTGATACCAGGACGCGCAGGTACACGCGCATCTGTACTGGTGATAAAGCCTTTAGAAGACACATTCAGGCTGTTGAGGGTGTCGTTTAATACCTTAAACTGAATAGGGTAGTTAGCCAGTGCCGTATCCATTGAGCTGAAATTGGCTTTATAACCCAGTGCCTGAAGATCGATGTATCCGGTACCCTGGCCCACATTGGGTAAAGTGCACTGAGGATCGTTCTGGTTTGACGTTAAGTCGTAAGAGGCGGATGTGCCATTGGCCGTTTGGGTAACCTGCCACGTAATCGTTTTACCGTTTACCACTCCGCCATTACCAACGCTTCCGTTAACCACAGATGTACCATCCGGAACGGTTACGCTTATTTCGTAATCGCGGTTTTCATTGGTGTTATTGCGCTTAACGGTAACAGCATAACTCGCGACATCACCGGGACCAACACGGCCAGATGACGTAGCGGCCAGCGTTACATCGTTTACACCGCGCACCAGATCCACCGGAATGGTACCTAAGTTGGCCGGGTTATCGGCGTCACTGCCTACTACAATTGCGCCAAAGTAGCGGTCTCCCTCAAGGCTGTCTGGCAGTTGCCAGCTTACTCGCATGTCGAATGGTTCACGTAGGGCAACACTGGTTGGGCCGTCAACGGATAATGTACCTTCGTCTACCGCTGGAACAACGGCATATTCTAATACAAAGTCATCGGTTGCCCGGTTCGACCCGGTGTAGTTTTGCACAAATACGTAGTAGGTACCGGCATCGGGATGCGCAATATTAACGTATTCATCCCAGCTTCCCGTGGTAGATGCTGCAATGATTTCAGAGGTGGAAATTGACTCATCACCGTTGATATCGAAAACCACAAACAAATCCAAATCTGGCGCAGTGGAGTCGCTAATCAATGCCACAAGGCGGTCGGTATTCTCTTCTACTTCAACTATCTGAAGATAGACACCATCGTCAATGTCATCCAGGAAGGTATCATTATCGGAATCTTCAGCCAGGGATTCGTTAACTACAGTCGCGGCTACTAAACCCGATGCACGGGCTGTAAAGTCAGTAATCTCAATGGCAACCAAATCCTTGATTAGCAGTGAATCTGCGTTGCGGTAGCTGGTTTGGCTAATGTCATCAGGGAAGTTGCCATTGGAAGCCACTACTGCAACTGGCAAAT
Organism: Alteromonas sp. AMM-1; assembly: GCF_047290655.1. Classification (NCBI taxonomy): domain Bacteria; kingdom Pseudomonadati; phylum Pseudomonadota; class Gammaproteobacteria; order Alteromonadales; family Alteromonadaceae; genus Alteromonas; species Alteromonas sp. AMM-1. The sequence goes on from NZ_JBLBUE010000202.1 coordinate 2,820, forward strand.
GTAAATCAGGTGAATTTGCTGAAGTGAGTAATATCTGCGCAAATTCCCAGTCGCCATCATTGGCGTTCCAGGTATTTACAGTAACGGTAACTGTTTGAGATTGCCCTGCTGCAAGATTGAATGAGGCCGGTGACACCGACACTTCAAGGCCGCTCGCCATGGCATCGCCGGCGACAGTCCAGCTACCCGCTTTTGTGGCGGTGAATGTGCGTTGCCAACTGCATTCAATTAAGCAATTGTTGTCTACCAGTGCCGGTATATTAAGATCTTTGGGTTCTCCTCCAAGATCTGGGTCGGCGGCTTCATAATTGGCTTGTGTTTCTTCAATAATTAAACCGGCGTTTACCGCCTGGTTAACCTGAATACGACCCGAGCCCATATCCAGCCAGTTGGCATCATCCAATGAACCCGCTACCCGTAAATTCGATTCGGCAGTCATCATCAGCGCTGATCGAATAGCATCGGCACTCCAGGTAGGATTTACCTGACGTACCAGTGCTGCAGCGCCCGCTACATGAGGAGACGCCATCGATGTGCCATCCAGGTAAGCGTAATCCGCTGGTGCAGGACTGGTGGTTTCGTGGCCGTAATGTTCATCGGCATAGGCTGCATAAATTTGTACACCCGGTGCGCTCACCATGGGCAGTAACGTGCTTATTTCGGTATTAGGACCGCGCGATGAAAAGCTCGCCACCGTATCTAACGCATCCTCATCAATAGACAAGGTACCCGACGTAGTGGAAATCGTCGCTCTGTGGCCTGAGCCACTTGCTAACCAGGTGCGTAACTGATTACCCGCAGCCAGACTAACGTGAATACCGGGGATCACATACACATCACCCACCAGATTATCGGCATCTGCCGACACATTTGCCAGTATATAACCACCGGCACCGCCGTCTGCGACATTTTTGGCTTTTTGTACCCGTGCGATTTCACCTCGATCACACAATACTATTTCACCGTTAAACGTGCCCGCTGGGAACGGTTCTAAACACTGTGCAGGGTCGCCATCAGGGTCGTTGGCGTTGGTGTAATCGCCTGCGTACACCACGGTTGCGGTAATGCCAGCGGTGTTACTTTGGCCGGTAATCGTGGAGGGCACCGATACTCCACCAGAAAAACCAGACAGTGTTTTAGTAAAATCAACCACGCGGCCATGATCTGTTGCTGCAACCGGGGTGATCCAGGGCGCATATTTATCGCTGGTTGCTGCCGCGGGGCCATCGTTACCGGCAGAATGGGCTACAAAAATGCCCGCGTTATTGGCCGATAACCAGGCTTCACTGAGTGCATCGCCCCATACCGCTTCGCCACCAGAAATCGAATAGTTAATAACGTCTACAATGCCGGTTTCAATGGCATCATCAATAGCGCTGATCGCCAGACTGTAGTAACAACCGGTGTATTCGTCGTCAGATTCACCGGGTAAACAGGTTTGAAATGAAATAATATTGGCATGAGGTGCCATACCGGAAATCTGGCTGAAGGCAAATTCACCCGGATAGCCGTCACTGACTTCCTCGTCGAACGCCAAACCATACACAGGAACGTTATTCAGGACGTTGCCTGCTGCGGTACTTGCAACGTGTGAACCATGCCCGTTGTAATCCTCGCCGTTGCGATCAAGTCCAATTGGAAACACGTCGGTATCGGCGTACTGACTGGTGATCAGTGAATAGCTGTATACGCCTATCAGTTTGTCGTTACACAAGCCCGGGAAACTACCCGCACAATCCCCCAGATAATTGCCCGAACCCAATGGGTTAGTGTGGGTGTAGCCATCGCCGCCGGTGGCGGCAAATGAAGGGTGATCGGTGTTAATGCCTGTATCAAACACGGCTACAACGGTGCCTTCACCCATGGCATCAAGGCCACTGTCTGCCGCGCCTGACCACACTTGTCGTGCACCGGTTAATTCGGTACTGGTATCGGTATTCAATTTAAGCTTTTTGTCAGCGTCTACGGCTTTCACACCACTTAAATTGCGAATTGTTTCTGCCTCTGCAGCGGTAAGGTTCATTACCACACCGTTGATTGCATACTGAAATTGCTTGAGCGGTGTGGCGTTACCCGTAACGGATGCCACGCGATTTAGCAGGCCCGCCTGTTGTTGTTTTAAATAGTTGCGGTACGCAGTTACTTCACGCTTTTGGGAATTTACCCGGCTGAGTTTTCCTTTGGTTGCATTCACTGGCATGGTCGCCTCAAAACCGCGAATGCCGCCGCTGTACTGGGCTACCGATGGTTCGGTGAGACGAATAATATAAGGTTGTTTCTCTGAAGAATTAGCGGTAGCGCTGGCTGATTGATGCGCGACTACATTAACAGGTTTGTTTACCGATGTTGGTTCTATAGCCTGACTATCAGCAATGACTGTACTGGTGAGTAACAGTCCTGATACGACGAAAGGCACAGTGTAAATTGGCTTCACTTATACTACTCCATAGCGGTGGCCGGTTTTCTGTCGGCTTATAATTTTGTCGAGTTTTATCACATCAGGCTATCTGGTGTCATAGGCTTTTACGAAACTTTGTATAAAGACCGATCAATTCACCAATAGTTTTCAGTGCATTATTTACACGTAATTTTAGCAGTGAATTAACCTGAGTTTTACATCTTGCAAAAAAGTAGAAGAACCATCACGTTTCTGTGATTCCGAAGAAATGTTTATCCTCACGTTAACGTAAACTAATTGTTAAATTAGTCAGACGCTCCTTTGTTACCTGTTCTACGATAGATATAGGTTAAAAATCCCTTTAGAGGACGCCAATGAACGACAGAAATCACCTCGACCATGTTGCCTTAACGCACGAGGTTAAGATCATAGAAAACGGGCTGCTCGATATTCCCATGCTGGCCATTCTTGATCCAGATGGAAAAATATATCCAGGCGCAACCGTGCCGCAGATGGACCAAACACTCGCTGGTAAAATTTATCACACCATGGTTTACACGCGCCTACTGGATGAACGTATGG
>NZ_JBLBUE010000203.1:0-5726 GCF_047290655.1 Alteromonas sp. AMM-1
CAGAGTCGCCGCGCTGGATAAGTGTAGATGTCAAATTTCGCAAGAAATTTAAACATGTGTTGAGTTTGCAGGAAATCAAGTCCAATCCAGCTATTACGGAGCTGGGCATAGTGAAAAAAGGGCACCGGCTGTCGATTATGCCGGTGACCGAAAAAGAATGGTCGCTATTGTTAGAGATGGCAGGCGAAAACCTGGGTTAACCCTTGAAGGTGACCCTTGAAGGTGACCCTTGAAGGGGTACCTATAGCGTTTCCTCTTCATGGAGTGCCTGCCAGCGCTTAGCCAGGAATTGTTGGCCGTATTGACCAGGTAAGCCCCACAAAAATGGTGATGGCTGTTGCATACGGCCATTATCAAATGCAAATCCATCGTCTCGATCCTTGGCAACCAGCAACGGACCGTCCAAATCTACAAACTGTACCGATTCACACAGGCAAAACGCCGGAGCCATTGCCAGCGATGACCCTACCATACAGCCAACCATCACTTGCATATTCGCATCTTTGGCCTTTTTGAGGGTGCGGATCCCTTCGGTAAGACCGCCGGTCTTATCCAGTTTAATATTGACTGCCTGGTAATATTTGGCCAGGGTGTCGATGTTTTCACTGGTGTGACAGGATTCATCGGCACACAACAAAATATCCGGGTTCAAGCCTGCAAGGGATGCATCTTCTGTGTCGGGTACTGGTTGCTCAATAAGCGCGACGTTTAATGCTTTAAGTTCGGGTAGCCATTCGTTTAATTGTGACGGGCTCCAGCCTTCATTTGCATCTACAATCAGGCGGCTCTTGGGTGATGCCTGGCTGATAGCTGCCAATCGCTCCAGTACGAGTTCATTGTCGAGCTTTATTTTAATTAACGGTGCTTGTTTTAATTCCTGCGCTTGCCTGGCCATATTGTCTGGTGTGTCAATGCTCAGGGTTTGGGCGGTATAACAACGTTTAACTTCCGGCACACCGGCTAACGCATACACAGATTTACCCGTTTGCTTGGCTCGTAAATCCCATAGCGCAGCATCCAGCGCATTGCGCGCTGAACCTGCTGGTAGTAAAGCCAGTAACTCGTTGGTGTCTTTGATACCCGCGATATCGGATTTAACGCTCTCTAGTTGCGCCAATACACTGCTAATGCTCTCTTTGTAGCGTGCATAAGGCACCGATTCCCCCCAACCAAAATAGTGGCCATCGGTAATAATAACAGTAACGACATCGGCCTGGGTTTTTGCACCACGGGAAATACGAAATTCCCGGGCCAGTGGAAACGATTCAGAGAACGCGACAAAGCGTAAACTCATACTAATAACTCCAATAGCGGCTGCACGCCATGACGAATTGGATCAACACAAGGTAAACCCAACTCTTGCGTAACCGTAGCGCAATAATCCAATGATTCCTGCTCGGATACCGCTGAGGTATTCACCGATACGCCAATCACACGTACATTGGGATTGGTCACTTTGGCGCAAACCAAATTCATATCGATAACCTGTTGAAGGCTGGGTAGAGGGCGGCCGGGTATTCCGCGCATGTGTTCGCGCTTTAACGCGTGGCATATCACCAGTGCATCGGGCTGTGCACCATGTAAAAGTCCCAGGCTCACACCGGCAAAAGCAGGGTGATACAGTGAACCCTGGCCTTCAACCAGATCCCAGTGATCTTCGTCGTTTGCAGGACACAATGCTTCAACGGCACCCGCAATAAAGTCAGACACTACACAATCAACCGCAACGCCAGCTCCCGCCACTAAAATACCGCTTTGCCCCGTAGCCCGGAATGTTGCTTTCATGCCAGCTGCTTGCATGGCCTTAGCCAGACTCAGTGTTGTGTACATCTTTCCCACTGAACAATCGGTGCCAACGGTTAACAGGCGTTTGCCCGCGCGCGGGTTGCCTTTACCGGTTTTAAACTTGGTAGTTGGGTGGCGAATATCAATGAGTCGGCGTCCCAAAGCCTGGGCCTTTTCTGCGATTTCCGGAATGTCGGCAACTTTGTCGTGCAAACCGTTAATTATATCCAGACCCGCGTCAAGGGCTTCCATAATGGGCTTCACCAGGTGTGCATCCAACACACCGCCGCTGTTTGCAAAACCCAACACAAAGGCTTTTGCACCTTTACTAACACCTTCCTGTATTGATAACCGGGGGTGCCCGGTGCTCACTTCACAACCGGGTAACGCAAACTCGCCAACGCACTTTTCCGGGCTCCAGTCGGCTGCACTCTTCGCCATTTTAATACTCAGCGGATCGGTGGCATCGCCAATAAACAACAAATACGGAGACGGTAAACTCATGAAAACTCCAACGCTATATCAATACGGGTTAATCAAATGTGGCTTACACTAATACCAGCTTTTATTTAACGCCAGTGTTATTCCACATCAATAATTTATGCCATTTTGTTACTGATATGCGTCCAGTTTCGCCAAATAGGCAGCTTTGTCGATGTCGGGTAACCAGGTTACATTAAAGGCGTTAGCCATCAGGGTTTTAAGCTCTGATCGGGTAAAGTCACCTTCCTGTTGTAACGCTATCAGGTTTTCGTTCATATAGGCCCGGAAATAGGCAGGATCGTCTGAGTTAATTGTAGCCAGCATGCCTTTGTCCAGCATGGTGCGAATTTCTTTAGCGGTTAAGGACTGTACTACGAACTGGTTAGACACCGGACACACAGTCAGTCCGAGCTTTTTCTCCACTATTAGTGCGCACAGCTCTTCTGACTCCAGTGAATTTACACCGTGATCGATTCGGTCAACACCAATGTCTTCAATTACCTGGCGAATGTGCTCTAAGGTATTTTTCTGATTCACATCGCAGTGCATCGTTAGTTTCAGGCCCCATTGTTTGGCCAGCGCAAATACGTCTTTAAACTTCACTGGAGGGTTGTTGAATTCGTCGGAATCCAGTCCAACACCTATCAGCCAGTCAAGGTAGGGTTTAGCCATGTGCAGGTGTTCCATGGCGGATTCTGCTGACATATCGCGCAAAAAACACATAATTAACTGGCTTCGAATGCCCAATTGCTGCTCTGCATCAACCTGGGCTTTGCGAATGCCGGTGATCACGGTTTCAAACGCCACACCACGAGTAGTGTGGCCTTGTGGGTCAAAAAATATTTCAGCGTACACTACATTTTGGGCTGCGGCTTTTTCCAGATAGTCCCAGGTGAGTTTGTAGAAATCAGACTCATCCACAAGGACACTCATACCGGCGTAATAAATAGTTAAAAACGAGGGCAAATCATGAAAATCATAGGCCGCAATCAGGGCCTCGGGGCTGTCGAAAGGTAGTTCAATCCCGTTCTTTTCTGCTAACGCAAAACTGAGTTCTGGCTCCAGGGTGCCTTCAATGTGAACATGAAGTTCTGCTTTGGGCATACCTTCAATAAATGCCTGCATAAACGACTTCCTTTTATTATTAGTCTGGGTAAGCTTTTGTAAGGTGTAGCAAGCTTTGTTCCCTCAATAAGTAACGGCTATGCAGTTGAATTTTATACGATATATAAAGTTACCTTTGGAATGGCATTGGTGAAGTGATTCATTTCGGTGCAGCATTGCCCGCTTTACTGGCAGGCAAACACAGCTATTAGCGGCGCAGTTTGGGTTTACCCCTTTGCCAGAATTGTGCGCCGTCGTAGGGTAAATCGTCTTCCACGGTAAAGGTTTTGTCAGCAATGAGTTTGCCGTCCAGTTCCAGTGTCATACGCCAGTCGCCAACTTTGTTTTCTAGCGGCTCCCACAGCGTATCACCAAGGTAAAAGTCCCAATTGTTTGAGCGTACATATTCCTCGCCATCAAAGGGGGGCATGGGGATGCCATCCTCATCCGGGATATCCGGGTGATAGATGCAATAGCGTACTTTGCTGTTTTTGGCGCGTTTGATGTTAACAATAAAACCAAATTCTATATCCAGTTCCAGCGGGACCTGATAGGTAAAGGTTTTAATTTTAGGCAGGGCTTTGTCGTCGGCGTCCCACTTTGAGTGGATACCATAAGTAACAATGTCTACAAGGGGTTTGGGTTTAGCCATGTACAGTATAAATTCGATGCTGATAATTTGTATTACAATAACGATACTATAACAGAGATACGTTCTCATCGCTGCCAGAGTGTGGCACAGTATCAACATTATCGTTTAAAGTTCAAAATATATGTCCGTAAATAGAAGTAAGCCCAGCAAACGGCAGTCAACCGTTCGTAACGTCTTGTTTAGCCTGATTGCTTTAACTACTGGGAATGCACAAGCCGCGGTTACGTCCACCGTTTTGGACGAAAAAGCGGGCTTTCAGGCGGTAACCTGGACAAACAACACCGTGTTGGTATCTGGTACACACGGCAGTGCGTACCTCTCAACAAACAACGGCAAGCAGTTCACTAAACTCAGCCTGCCGCCCGACACTGAGGCATTGCAATTTCGCGACAATCAATGGTTTCGCGATGGCAGTATAGTGTTGATGAGCGCGGGAGAGGGCGCGCAGTCCAGGCTTTATTATTTAGCGGCAAATGACGAAAAAATACAAAGCGCTAACTGGCAATTAGTGAAGCAGGGTGAGCATGAGCATGTATTTTTTGACTGCATGGCGTTTACTGAGCAGGGTGAGGGCTGGCTTTATGGTGATTCGGATAAGCAAGGTTTGTATATCTTACATACTCACAATAGCGGTAAGGACTGGACGCGCCAGGTGATGCCAGTTACCGCGCAGGCATCGGAAGGGGGCTTTGCGTCCAGCGGAACCTGTGTGGCGGCAATGGGGGATTGGGTTGCTATCGGCACAGGAAACAGCCTGCAACCAGGGTTGTTACTTAAACAACAGAATCAACCCTGGCAGCGATTCGCTGCGTTATTCGAAGGCGGCGAAGCGGCGGGTATTTTTAGTATTCAGCTCAGTCACAATACGCTGTATGCCTTTGGGGGAAGCCTGAAACACCAACAAGCTGCCGCTGCATTTAAGTTCGATACTAATAAAGCTGAATGGCAGGCATTGCCCACCCCGGCGTTAAACGGGGCGATTTATGGTTCAGCATTGTATTTCCATAGCCAAAATGACTCGCTGCCTGGTGTAGTGATCAGCAATCCGCAGGGGGTATATTTGCTTTCCCCAGGCAGTACGCGCTGGCAAAATATCAGCAACAGCAACATTTGGAGCCTGGCTTGTAAAACCGGGGCCGGATGTATTGGTGTGGGGAAAAGCGGTGTGGTTGAATACTATTCACCTGAAAGCTTGTCTGCTGCGCGTTAATGTAAAACGAAAAGCATAACTACTAATGATGGATGTTAATAAAGCCAAGCAGCTTTCACGTGCCAAACGTCAGGCAACAGCCTGTCTGTTGGTTGCTGCCTGCGTGTTTATAGCGATTACCGTAACGCAAACATTATGGCCTGACGTTGGTGGGCTATGGTGGCTCCAATTAACCAAGATGATCAGTGAAGCCGCGCTGGTGGGCGGGTTGGCAGACTGGTTTGCTGTTAGTGCGTTGTTCAGGCCGATCCCGTCATCGCATCCGATTCCGCATACCAATATTGTGGCTAATAATCAGACGGTTATTGCACAGAATCTTGCTGAATTTGTTAAAGACAAATTTTTCCACAAGGATGCCATTGAATCGCTGGTTTCAGGTAGTCATCCAGCTAAGGCCGTAGGCAACTGGTTACAACACTCCGCTAACGCTGAGCGTCTGGCGAAGTACATTAACGACAGCCTGGCTGGCTTGTTGCATGTTATCGACGATAA
>NZ_JBLBUE010000204.1:0-5659 GCF_047290655.1 Alteromonas sp. AMM-1
ATTTTGGACAACGACAATTGTACCCACAGCTTACTGCCATCCTTGCGTTGTAACTGGACGTCCCTGGAGCTACCAACAATTTTATCCTGACCAGTCTGGCGATGGTGGTTTACAAAGCTATCGTGCTTAGCGCGCAATTCATGAGGAAGTAACATAGCTACGTTTTTACCCACGACTTCACTTTTTCGATAGCCCCAGATCTGTTCTGCAGCAAGGTTAAAAAATGTAACTATATTTTTATCGTCGATACTGACCACCGCAATAATACTCTGTTCGAGGGCCTGAATCGCTTGGTTGGTTTTCGTCTTTTGTTGCCAGAACATATAATACTCCGCCTGTAATTTGTTACTTCTTCAGACTTGCGTCTACCGAACAATAAACAGCAATAGACCGGACTGCCCGATCAAACCGGAAAATAATACGAACATCACTAACAATACGTTCACATAGCGCAGTACACATTGCACTCTTTTCGAGAAATCTACGTAATAAGGAAAAAGTAATGGCGACGAACGTTTATGTACAAACGAAAAATCTATTTATTTGGGATCACTTCCGGGCTCATCATGATGATTGCGCTGTGCTTTACCGCCGTTTCTTCTTATCTGACCCAAATCAATCTAGAGCAAAGCAATACGGCGCAGACCCTGCTGGCAGAGCATCAAAAACTCAGTAGCATTTCTTATCGCATGTTTAAGCAGCTCACCGACGAGCTCATCTTTGGGGAGAGTGCCAATCAGGCCATTATTCGTAACAAGCAGGCTCTGATTGGTCAGTCGTTAGAGAAGATCCGACGTTTGGAACTTCAGCAGAGACAGGCACTAGGCAATAAGCTGACGGCGGGCAGTGTTGAAGACACCGACGAATTGGCAGCACTTATTAACGCCATCATTACAGAATTTAAAGCCATTACCGCCATTTACAATAATACGCCACTCGACCAGCAGAATCGTTTACGAACCCTGCTTGAAGTTAAAATTGATAACGAGTTCCGTGAAGCTATCAATGCAGCCGTAGTACGTCAGGGTAATGTGGTAGCCGCACTTAACGCCAAAATTGAAACGCTCAATACCGCCATCGTATGGTTCGCGGTTGGTATAGCCCTGTTTGCGACTCCGTGTATTATTCTTGCTTGTTACTGGCTGTTTAATCAACTTTATCAGCCGCTTACCATAATCAATAACGGAACCAATGCCATTGCTGCGGGGGATTACCAGCAACGCTTACCGGAAACTCTGGATACCGAGTTCTCTCAACTCGTAAAGTCACTCAACCTGCTGGCTACAAAACTGGCTGATCACGAAATGAAAGCAGAACAGTCCCGCCGGCAACTGGAATTTGAAGTCGAGCAAAGAACCAGAGAAATAAGTCAGGTTAATGAACAACTCACCAAAGTCGATTCCCGGAGACGACAGTTTCTTGCTGACGTTTCCCATGAACTCAGAACACCGCTCACCATTATCAGAGGGGAAGCACAGGTAACACTGCGACAGTCTGCAGCGTCTGAACAGGTATACCGGGAAACACTCGATTCCATTCTGGTTCAGGCGATAAATCTTAGTGAACTGGTGGATGACTTGCTGTTACTGGCCAGAGCCGAACTAAGCCAGTTAAAACTCGACACCGCCCGTCAGGCGCTTGGCGACTTTTTACACGGCCAGGTAAGCCAGTGGCAACGCCTGCACAAAGACCGCGACTTTACCCTTGAAATAGATAATCACGCCAAAACGCTGCAGCTAAGTTTCGATCACCAGCGCCTTAAGCAGGTAGTGGCAATTCTGCTTGATAACGCATGCAAATATTCAGCGCCGCAAACGCCAGTTATCGTGTCACTTAAAAAAATCAACAACCGTGCCTGCATTGACATTAAGGATTTTGGAGAAGGGATCTCGCCTTCGGATATTAATCATATCTTCGAACGCTTTGTTCGCTTTAAACATAAGTCGGAGGGCCTGGGGCTTGGGCTGGCTATCGCCAAAGCAATAGTTGAGGCTCATGGTGGCGAAATCCGGGTCAGCTCAACCCCAGGAGAAGGCGCCTTGTTTCAAGTTTATTTGCCAATGGATGTTGTTTCATGAAAGTTTTAATTGCCGACGACGAAATCTCGTTAGTAAATTTTCTGTATCGGGGGCTTACAGCGGAGGGTTTTGAATGTATTAAAGAGACTTCACTGCACAACCTGATTGACATAGTTAAACGGGAGAAGCCAGATCTGCTGGTACTCGACAGGATGTTTGGTGAGGACGATAGCGTTGATCTTCTCTCACCCCTGAAGCAGCTCAGTCATGCGCCGATGGTGTTACTGTTATCCGCCCTCGACGATATAGGCGACAAAGTAAACGGGCTAGATAAAGGTGCCGACGACTACTTGTGTAAACCCTTCGATTTCGACGAATTACTTGCCCGTATGAATGCACTTGGGCGACGCCAACGAGCGCAGCCAATTACGCAAGCCAAACAAATGCGTTTTGCCAATCTGGTGCTGGACTTAGAATCCAAGCTGGCCAGTATTATTCACAACGAGAATGCGCAGGAGTTGACGCTGACCAACATTGAGTTCAACCTGCTGAGCTATTTTATAGAGTCACAGAATAAAGTGCTTACCCGGGAGCGTATATTAAGCCGTGTGTGGCAAAGCAATACCGATCCGCTAACGAATATTGTGGACGTATACATCAGCAGGCTACGGCAAAAAATCCCCCCAACAGCGGGCCTGGAGATCACCACTATCCGCGGTAATGGCTACCGGTTAAAAGCACTTAACGAAGCGTAATCACAGCGGTGAGTCAGTGATATGCGATTCACCATACCTCATTGCGATTCGGCACAGGATGATGGCAAAACTCGCCATCCCCCCTTCCAGCACTCATATTGAACAAGGTGCCGACGCTCGTGACGTAACCATTACCAGATAGCGGCACTCAATCTGTCTCCAACGTCCCATCAGAGTAGCCTTATTTTTCAATCGCCATTGGTACTTCCCTCTCATGATCACTACACATAAGTAAATTGACTTTATCAATCGATTTGCAGTGTACCCTCAGGTATCATTCTCTCGTTGCAAGCCATTACTAAACAATCGTTTTATCTGAACTAACCTGAATAATGAACCACGCTCAGCAATTTGTTGCACTCACTAAACAACTCCTTGAGTTTCAGGACTTCTGGCGAGACTCACCGTTTTACAATCCCGACATGGTGTGGCGCAAGCACTACCCTGAATTAAGCAAGCAGGTACTGCAACTCAGTGAGAAAGCGTTTAATGACATTGATAACAGTGCAGAGAAACTCCATCAGTTTTTAGCCAATTATATTCCCCACTATGGGGACATGCTGGCCCTCTTAAATGTTGCGCAGAACATCCATCCGGTGGAACTCAACAAACACCTGGCAACGGGCGTGTCGGGGCGAAAATGGTCGCAAATTTTTGCCTTCATTGGCGCCTTGCCGGAAAAGGCGGCACCAGGCGTATCCACAGTGGTAGACTGGTGCTCAGGTAAAGCGCATTTAGGCCGCGCGGTTGCTCATCATTGGCAGCGCGATTTACACGGTATAGAAATGCAATCGCAGCTGTGTGATGACGGCAGCGCACTAGCTGCCCCCTGGGTGAACAAGGCACACTTTAGCTGCAAGGATGTGCTGGCAGAAAGTCATGATTTTCATTCGCACGAACATGTTATTGCCTTACATGCTTGTGGCGACTTGCACCGAACATTGCTCAGGCAATGGCGGGCGAGCAACTCACCGTACTTGTCCTTTGCGCCCTGCTGTTACCACCAGTGGCTACATGGAGATTATGAGCCCCTGTCTGCAATCGCTGCTGACAACAACCTGAATCTGAGTAAAAATCAGGTGCGCCTTGCAGTACAAGAAATGGTTACCTCGTCACCAAGAGTGTGCAAACAAGTGAGCACCTTAAGTGAATGGCGAATGGCCTTTGATTTGATTCAGCGGGACATCACCGGCAAAGATGAATACCGCTCCACGCCGTCGTTACCCTACTCCTACATAGCCCGTGGCCCTGAAGTAACGATCCGAACACTGGCAGAAAAATGTAACATTCCCCTGCCGCCTGACATTAACTTTGCACCATTTTTGCAACAGGCAGAAGTGAGATACCGTGAGTTTCGCCGGTTGCAGTTGGTTTCACAGGGATTTCGGCGCGCTCTGGAAATGTGGTTAGTACTGGACTTGGTATTGTTTTTAGAGGAAGGCGGATGCGATGTACACTTAACCCGTTTTTGCCCACGGGAAATCACCCCGCGCAACCTGCATATCAATGCCATTCGGAACAACGCGTGCTGATATAAATTAGCACTGGCTATACATTAGCACTGGCCACAAGAAAAAACCGAGCCAGTTGGCTCGGTTTCTGAAACGGTAGACGTTAACCGTAAATGTGCAACTTAACCCAGCTTATCTGATGCAATGTGATAGCGTGGGTCTTCATTAACGTTAATTTCTACAAACTTATTCGCTTTGGTAAGCAGTGCTAAACACTCGTGACTTACGTGGCGAATATGCAGCTTTTTACCTGCTTTTTCGTATTTATCGGCCAGGCCATCCAAAGCGTCGATACCCGACGAGTCCCAGATACGGCTCGACTGGAAATCAATCACCACATCATCCGGGTCGTTGGCAATATCGAACAAATCGCGGAAGTGACTAACCGACCCAAAGAACAATGGACCTTGTAACTCGTACACTTTCCAGCCGTCTTTATCTACGTGCGTTTTTACTTCAATGTGGCGCGCGTGTTTCCAGGCAAATACCAGTGCAGACACAATCACGCCTACCACAACCGCAATGGCCAGGTCGGCAATTACCGTCACTGCAGTTACCAGGAACAGTACAAACGCATCTTCCTTGTTAACACCGCGAATAATGCGGAACGACGCCCATTCAAACGTACCAATTACCACCACAAACATAACGCCCACCAGCGCAGCCAACGGGATCATTTCAATCAGCGGTGCAGCAAATAAAATAAAGCCCAACAGCACCACAGCAGCAGTAATACCGGAAAGGCGCCCACGACCACCAGAGTTAATATTAATCATGCTCTGACCAATCATGGCGCAACCACCCATACCGCCGAAGAAGCCGTTCACGGTGTTTGCCACACCCTGACCAATACATTCTTTGTTGCCACGGCCACGTGTGTCGGTCATTTCGTCAATCAGCGACAAGGTTAACAAGGATTCAATTAAGCCCACCAAACAGAGGATCACCGACGTAGGCAACACAATCATGAAGGTTTCCCAGGTGAAGGGCACCATAGGGATGGCAAACGACGGTAATTCACCGGCAAGCGTCGCACTGTCTTTTTGGTCGGCAGGCAGCATATAGCGCACAAAATCAATTACCGTTCGCGCTTCTAAATCCAGTCCGTGAACCAATAAGGTAATAGTAATAATAGCGGCAAGTGACGCGGGAATGGCTTTGGTAATCCGTGGCAAAATGTAAATAATGGCCATGGTAAGCGCCACCAAACCCAGCATCCAGTACAACAGGGTGCCCTGCATCCACTGCTGTTCGCCCAGCGCATTAGCTACTTTAAACTGCCCTAACTGTGCCAGGAAAATCACAATTGCCAGGCCGTTCACAAAACCCAGCATTACCGGGTATGGCACCAGCCGGATAAACTTACCTAACCGGA
>NZ_JBLBUE010000205.1:0-5600 GCF_047290655.1 Alteromonas sp. AMM-1
ATCGTAAATAATGAATCGGCTGACATTATACGTTTTTTCAACAGCGGATTTAACCAGATTACTGGCAACAGTGACGATTATTATCCCGAAGCACTGCGAGCAGAAATAGATGCGGTTAACGATTGGATATACCACGATATTAATAATGGCGTTTATAAGGCAGGATTCGCTACCGAGCAGCGCGCTTATGAGCAAGCGGTAAAAACACTTTTCCTGGCATTAGAGAGAGTTGAAGCCATCTTACAAACTCAATCTCATTTGGTAGGTAATCGATTTACTGAAGCGGATATCAGGTTGTTTACCACGCTCATTCGTTTTGACCCTGTTTATCATGGCCACTTTAAATGCAATGTGAAGCAGATAAAAGACTATCCGGCAACGTATGAATACATGAAGCGAATTTACCGCATGCCAGGGATTGCCTCAACGGTGAACATGGATCACATTAAAACGCATTATTATTTTAGTCATACCATGATCAATCCTACCGGCGTGGTGCCGGTGGGACCTGCGCTGGCCTTATGGGAGTAAGTAATGTCAATCAGAAGTGTTAAACAGGTAGTGCAAGGCGCACAAATCCAGGACGGAGCAGGGGTGAGTTTAACCCGCATTATTGGTCAGCAGGTATTGCGTCATCTCGACCCCTTTTTGATGCTGGATTTTTTTGGTTCAGATAAACCCAATGAATACATCGCGGGTTTTCCGCCACATCCGCATCGAGGATTTCAAACCGTTACCTACATGCTACAGGGCAAAATGCGTCATAAAGATTCGGTTGGTAACGAGGGACTGATTGAAACCGGTGGGCTGCAATGGATGAATGCCGGACGCGGTATTATTCATGAAGAAATGCCCGAACAAACCGATGGGTTACTAAAAGGGTTTCAATTGTGGGTGAATTTGCCAGCCAAAGACAAAATGTCGGTACCCGGATACCAGGATATTCCTGCATCTGAAGTGCAAACCGTTGCGCTTAACGAAGAGGTCACCGCCAAGGTATTGGCAGGGCAGCTTGCAGGGATAAGTGGCCCGGTAAAAACGGCAAAAGTGTCGCCATTGTTTATTGATATTCACTGGCAGGCGCAATCCCAGGTAACCTTTCCTGTTACCCGGGGTCATAACGCGTTTATATATTGCTACGAAGGGTGTGTGTCTATTGCAGGCCAAGCTCTGCCTGCGGGTAGGCTTGCCGTGTTAAGTGACGGTGATGAAGCCTTACTGGACTGCGGTACAGACCAACACCTCAGTGGTAAAGCTATTCTGGTGGCAGCGCAGCCCATTGGCGAACCCATCGTACAATACGGCCCGTTTGTAATGAATACGCAGTTAGAAATTCAACAGGCATTGTTTGACTATCAGCGCGGTGTGCTTGCCTAAAAATTCAACTGTTAACAAAAAAACGCGAAGAAAGTCGCTTTTAACCGGTTTCTTATGTTGATTGGCCTGCCAGCCTTGATTAACATGGTATGAGGAATTAAAAAAGCAGGGGTACGTTCAACGTTGCTACGCCCTGCTTGTATCATATCAACAGGAATTCAAATGAAACCAGTCGTATTAGCCGGTGGATCTGGCAGCCGTTTATGGCCAAAATCGCGTGCAGCTCTGCCAAAGCAATTTCTTGCGCTTACCTCAGACCAAACCATGTTACAGGACACCCTGACGCGTTTATCGGGTACAGATGCATCGCAACCAATTGTGATTTGTAACGATGCGCATCGCTTTTTGGTTGCTGAGCAACTGCGTCAGATGCAAGGCGATCACGGTGGTATCATTCTGGAACCTGTGGGACGTAATACGGCACCAGCAATTGCGCTAGCCGCTTTGCACGCCACTAAAGACGGTGAAGATCCGGTATTGTTAATACTGGCAGCCGACCACCTGATTAAAAACAAAGCAGCCTTTCACAACGCCGTTGCCGAAGCCAATGTGCTGGCATTAGAGGGGCATTTGGTTACGTTTGGAATTGTGCCGGATCAACCGCACACTGGCTATGGCTACATTAAAGGTGGTAATGCCATTGGCAATGGCCTCAAAGTAGAGCAGTTTGTTGAAAAGCCGAATTTAGCCACCGCTCAGGAATATGTCGCTTCAGGTAATTACTTTTGGAATAGCGGCATGTTCATGTTTAAAGCCAGTGCCTATTTAGCTGAACTGAAAAAATACGCGCCTGATATGCTGGCCATTTGCGAAAAGGCCATTGAATCCGAAAGTAAGGATTTGGACTTTATTCGCATCGACCCTGAGATTTTTGCTACCTGTCCGGATGATTCCATCGATTATGCGGTGATGGAAAAGACAGAACACGCAGCTATGATCCCGCTGGATGCTGGTTGGTCAGATGTGGGTAGCTGGTCTTCATTGTGGGAAACTGCCGATAACAAAGACGCTAATGGCAACGTAGTGGTTGGCGACGCCATACTGGAAGGTGTAAATAACAGTTACATCAATGCAGAAGAGCGACTGATTTCTGTTGTGGGTCTGAATGATGTTGTTGTGGTGGAAACCAAAGATGCGGTTATGGTTGCCCATAAAGACAAAGTGCAAGACATCAAGAATGTAGTGAACAAGTTAAAGGCGGAAAAACGCCCGGAATTCCAGTTTCACCGCGAAGTATTCCGTCCCTGGGGAAGTTATGACTCCATTGATAATGGCAAGCGCTTCCAGGTTAAACGCATTACGGTAAAACCGGGTGAGAAACTATCGGTACAAATGCATCATCACCGGGCTGAGCACTGGATTGTTGTATCAGGTACCGCCAGTGTGACCATTGGTGAAACCACACAGTTGGTTACTGAAAATGAGTCGGTTTATATTCCTATTGGCGAAATACATGCATTGGAAAATCCCGGCAAGATCCCACTGGAGCTGATTGAAGTGCAGTCTGGTGCTTATTTGGGTGAAGATGACATTGTGCGTTTCTCCGACCGCTATGGTCGCACCGAGTCTAAATAACAAGGGTTTTGCAGTATATGAGTAAACCAATTACCTGTTTTAAAGCTTACGATATTCGAGGAGAGCTCAATAGTCAGCTCAATGAAGAAGTGGCTTATCGTATCGGTTACGCTTTTGCCGAAGAGTTAAGTGCCAAAACCGTGGTCGTAGGCGGCGATGTGCGTTTGACGTCACTGCCGTTAAAACTCGCCTTGAGTGCCGGTTTAATTGATGGTGGTGCCACCGTAACCGATATTGGTATGGCGGGTACGGAAGAAATTTACTTCGCAACTAAGCATTTGGGTGTGGATGGCGGTATTGAAGTGACAGCCAGTCACAACCCCATTAACTACAATGGCATGAAATTAGTTAAAGCCGGCTCTGTACCCATTAGTGGTGATACCGGATTAAACGCAATTAAAGACCGCGCAGAGCTGTTGGATGATGCCTATGTTGCGGAGCGCCTGGATTTCTATGCAAAAAGCGCAAAGATAGATGCTGACGCGTTTTACGCGGGTAAGGCACATATTGCTACGGATATTCTGGCAGAAACCGGCAAATATCATCGCCATGCCAATATGGACGCTTACGCCTCTCATATTTTATCGTATGTGGATATCAACAAATTTACTCCGCTTAAAATTGTCACTAATGCTGGTAATGGTGCTGCTGGTGCCGCACTGGATGCGCTGGAGAAAAAATTACGCGATAAAGGTGTGCCCATTGAATTTGTGAAAGTGCATCACCATCCGGATGGCACATTCCCGAATGGAATTCCTAACCCGTTATTGCCTGAAAACCGTGCCGATACCGCCAATGCGGTAATTGAGCATGGTGCCGATTTCGGTATTGCATGGGATGGCGATTTTGATCGCTGCTTCCTGTTTGACGCAGATGGCAACTTCATTGAAGGGTACTACATTGTTGGTTTGCTGGCTCAGGCGTTCCTGGATAAAGACAGCGACAACAAAATTATTTACGACCCCAGGGTATACTGGAATACCGAAGACATTATTCATAATGCTGGCGGTACAGCAATCAAGAGCAAAACGGGTCACGCCTTTATAAAAGAGCGCATGCGCCTGGAAGATGCTATTTATGGGGGCGAAATGAGTGCTCATCATTACTTCCGTGATTTTGCTTACTGTGATTCTGGTATGATCCCATGGTTACTGGTAGCTGAGTTGTTGTGCACGAAGCAAAAGTCGCTTGCATCGCTGGTGGAAGAACGTATCGCAGCATTCCCGTCGTCGGGTGAAATTAACAGTAAACTCAAAGATGCCGACGCAGCATTACAGCGGGTATTAGACAAGTATCAGCCGCTGGCTGATGTAATTGACGAAACTGATGGGATTGGACTTGAGTTTGGCAACTGGCGATTTAACTTGCGCAAATCAAATACTGAACCGGTGATCCGTTTGAATGTTGAGTCCAAAGGCGATATTCCGCTAATGGAAGCGAAAACAGAAGAACTATTGGCCCTGATACGCGCTGAATAAACTTCTACATATTAAATAAAAAGCCCCGTACGCAAGCGCGTATGGGGTTTTTTTATTTGGGGTATTATACGAATTGGAATTATTAGCGGGCAAAGATCATTACGGCATGTGACAGCACAACCACAGTGGTTAAGGTCATGCGTAATTTGGTGTATGCCACCACCATGTCTTTTGGCAAGGTAAGCACTTGTTTGTCGTAAAACAGTATTAATAAGTAACTTATACTTAACACACCGAGTGCCCAATGTGCCCCGGTCTGGCTGAGGCAAATCCAGCCTATTATGGTTGGCAGCATTGCCACATATAACTGATGACCGGTTCTTTTGCTGCTAACTGCATCATACCAGTGAATACCGCCAAAAAAAGACAGTAAAACAGCAGAGTATTGTGTAAATAGAATGTAAATTAATGTGCTGGAATATGCCTCTGTAAACAAGGCAACGTTAAGTGCCAGGAAGGGCACAAGGCCCGCGTATCCGAGATATTTAGCCTGAGAGTTCATGATGATAATGATTCGTTTATAACTAATTAATTATATATATTACATTTGTTTCTAATATGTTGCACAAAGTGCATAAGAAACAGACAGTTTGTGGCGAAAAAATGCGCTATAAAATGAATATTTTGATAGCAGTAATCTAAATAAAACATACTTCCAGGTACTGATTTACGATCATTTTGATGGATTATTTATCACTGCCATAAAAAAAGCCCAGTTAAGGGCCTTTTCAGAATAAACGCTGTTATCTCTTTAACGGCGTGTATGGGCGTTCCGTGTGACCAGTGTATAACTGACGAGGACGACCAATCTTCTGACCTGGATCAGACATCATTTCATGCCAGTGTGAAATCCAGCCTACAGTTCGAGACAGAGCGAAGATACACGTAAACATGTTGGTAGGAATACCAATGGCTTTCAGAACGATACCAGAGTAGAAATCTACGTTCGGGAACAATTTCTTCTCTGCGAAGTAAGGGTCTTCAAGTGCAATACGCTCAAGCTCCATTGCTACGTCGAGTAATGGATCCTGAACATTCAGTTCTTTCAGTACTTCGTGGCAGCTTTCACGCATCACTGTTGCACGTGGATCGTAGTTTTTGTAAACACGGTGACCAAAGCCCATCAGTCGGAATGGGTCATTCTTGTCTTTCGCACGAGCAATGAACTCA